>NZ_CP022889.1:2512500-2702851 GCF_002269345.1 Tsuneonella mangrovi | reverse complement strand
GCCCGTCGGGCACCGGCGTGGTCAGGTCCCCCGGACCGCCGGGATTGCCGTTCGCACCCGAGATGTCGTCCTCGTCAACCGAGACATTGCTCGCCGACAGGTTGGTCACGCCGGTATCGGTCACGTCGAACGTCACCGTGTGCGTCACACTGTCCCCGTCGCCGTCGGTCACCGTATAGCTGAACGTCTCGCTCACCGGAGCGCCGCCCGGATTGGTCACGTCGGCCGGCGCGGTATAAATCAGCTCGCCCGAACCATCGATCGACAGCGTGCCGCCGGTCGTCCCCTGGTTGGTGAACACGATCCCCTGCAAGGTCCCCTGCAACCCATCGGCCCCTGCCGAGATGTGCAGCAACGTTACCGCATCGCCAATGTCGTGCGATCCGCTCCCCTCAACATACGATCCGCCCGCATAATCGCTTGACGACGGTCCATCGTCCGCGAACTGGACATAAGGCGCCAGGTCGAAATGGGCCGAACTGCTGGCGGTGTCACCATCACCGTCAGTCACCGTGTCGGTTCCCACGAGGGAAACGAGTCCGGACGGAAGGCCGATAGTCTGGAACTGGTAATTCGAGGTATCGCCCGGCAGCGGATGATCGAGCTGGGCATACTGGTGGAGCGTGACCGTGCCGGTCGAATCCACCGTAAGATCGAACACCTGCGCCGAGGTGTCGGTCGGATCGGTCGACGAGGTCGAGCCGATAACCGTCCCGCCGCTCAGCCAGAGATAGATGACGTGCCCGTCGCTGGTCAGCGTGGTCGCGCTGCCATTGGTAACGTCGAGCGCGAGCGCGTAGCTCCAGGCGGAGCTGGCGAGTCCGTCGGCACCGCCACTGGTGCCGGCGGCAACGGTATCGAAAGCCCCGGCATAATTCGCGCTCGCAGTGTCGAAGGCAGCGCCGATTGTCAGGTGATCGTGGGTCACCATCGTGGCAAACTCGTTGTCGACAAGTCCGACCTGCACGGTCGGGCCATCGTCGAGGAAGCTGATCGCCCCTCCGATGTGCGCCGAGTTAGTCACCGAATCGCCATCGCCATCGGTCGCGGTGGCCGAGAGCGTGATGAGCGAGGGATCGAGCGCAGGCGAAGCTTCGTTGTAGCTCGACGTATCGCCGTGGACGATCGCGCGCAGCTGGGTCAGCTCGACCGAGCCGGAGGCATCGACGGTGAGCGTGAACACGACGTCCCCGCTGCCTGCGGTAACGCCTTCGACCACGCCGCCAACCATGTGCAGTACCACTGCCTGCCCGGTCGCCGTATCGACCAGGCCTGTGTCGGCCCCGTCGGCGCTGATGCCGAGCTGATAGTTGCCGATCGTCCCGTTGCTGTCGGCGTGATAGTCGGGCGTGAACAGGCCGGAGAAATCGATCAGTCCGCTCGAAGTGCCGAGGTGGGTCTCGTCGACCTGCACCGAATCCGCCACCGGAGTGCCAACCGCCAACGTCGGCAAGTCGTCCGACACACCGACCGCAACCGAGCCGGTCGCGGTGTCACCGTCAAGGTCGGTCGCGACGACCGTCGCTGTGCCGATCGCGGTCGTCTGGTCGCCCCCGCCGGCCGGATGCAGGTAGTTGTCGTTGAGCGTTGTCACTACTGTCGCGGTGTCGCCCGAAACCTGCAGCGTGAGCGTGACAACGAGACGGCTGCCGTCATGGCCCTCGATCGTCGTGTCGTTGACGCGGGTCCACGTCAGATTGCCGTTGAGGCCACTGGTATCGCCGAACACGATCGAAGTGATCGGATCCGACCCCGCGGTGAACGCCAACGTGGCCGACGCGCTCGGCGGCTGTGTCGCGGACGGAGTGCTTCCATCTGCAAGGTTCTGGTCGTCGACGACGACCGATTGCAGAGCCGGACCGATCGGATTGGCACCGTCGGTGATGTTGATCGGCTGCGTTGCGGTCGACTGGTCGCCGTCACCGTCCTGGATGGTGTAGTGGAACCCCGCGTCGATCGGACCATTGCTCTGGTTCTGGCCCGGGTTGGGATCGAAAGTCCATGTCCCGTCGGCATTGATCGTGTAGGTGCCTTCGGGGGTCGCGACGGTGACGCCGGTGCTCGGATCGACCACATGGTCTACCCCGTCGATGTTGACCGAAACGACCTTCGCGCCATCAGCGCCTTGGGTATCGTTGGTCATCACGTTGCCGCCGACTGTGCCGGAAGCGTCTTCGGCAACGCTCACCAGCGGATCATCGACCGCAGTCGGATGGTCATCGATGATGTGAATGACGAACGGCTTCTGGTCACTGTCACCATCGGTATCGGTGACCTTGACGTCGAACGACACTGAAGTGTTGTCGCCCGAGGTGTTTGTGGTCAGCGTAAACTGGTAGTCGATCTGGCCCGTGGTCGGGTTGTAATCGACGATGGTCAGGTAACCGTCGGGCGTGTTGATCTGCTGTCCCGCGCCGGTGACGACGATGTGGTTGATTTCCACCGAAGCGATCCCGTCAGGCGCAGTGACTTGGATAGTTCCCGTGGTGATGTTCGATCCGTCGCCGGTCGAGCTGCCCGGAGAACCGCCCGGGCGCGCAGGAAGACCTGCTTCATCGACAATCGTTCCCGGGCCGACCAGCGGCACCGAAACGACGCTCGCTGGACTGTCGCCGATATCGATCGTCAAGGTCGAACTGGCAGTGCTGCCATCGGCATCGGTGAGGGTGTAGTGGAACGTATCCGTGACCCCGCCCGGGCCCCCAGCGGCACGGACATAGCTGTAGTGGCCGTTCGGATCGATCGTCAGGGTGCCGTATTCGCCGGTTACGACAATCGAGCCGTTGCCCTGAACGACACCGTCTCCGCCGAACCCATCGGCACCGCTAACCTTCGCACCATCGGCCCCCTGCTGGTCGGCACCAGCAGCCCCGCTGGTGGTGCCGGCGCCGGTCATCACGTTGCCGGTTTCGGGTCCGTATGTACCCGCTGCGACGTGATCGGTATCCGGATTGGCGACCGGTCCGTCGTCGACGATGCTGATCGTGAGCGAGGCGGCAGCCTGGTCGCCATTGGTGTCGGTCACCACGACGTCGAACATATCGCCCATCGACTGCCCGAGCGTGTTGTCGGTCAGCGTGTAGCTATAGCCGATCGCACCGGGCGCGATGCTGGTGATCGTGAGCGTACCGTACTGGCCGGTAAATGTCTGGCCCACCTGCGTAATATCGACCCCGTTGAGCGAGATCGAGCCAAGCCCGTCGGGCGAGGTATAGTCGATCGTGCCGACGGTCGTTTCGCTGTTCGCGGCAGCATCGGTACCGGGAGGCGAATGCGGTGCCCCGAGGCCCGCTTCGTAGACGGTCGAGGTCGCCGACTGCGCCCCTGCCGGCTGGTCTGGCGTAATCACGATCACGCCCGGCAGCTTGTTCTGAACGTTGGGAAGGATTTCTTCACGCTGATACTGCGGGAACTGCAACTCAGTGTAAGGGAGCAGGTTGCCCAAGCCGTAAGCGGCCTGAATGTCGCCGACCGGTGCGGCAAAATCGCCACCCGAACTCTGCGGCGCGCCCGCTGCCGGCTGCGGTTCTTGCCCGATCAGCAGCGCAGCGAGGTTGAGCGGGGGCACCGATACGCCATCGACGACCAGTTGCGGAACGATGATCGCGCCATCGGGGATGACGTAGTGCGTGCCGTCGTCGGCCACGATGACCAGGTCGCGGCCCTCGACGTGGATCGCGTCGAGTTCGACCCCCGCGGGAAGGATGATGACGTTGTTGGCGTCTGCTGTAAGGACCTGTGACGCTCCCTGACCAACTGAGGCATCAGCTGCGCCATTGGCCTGGAGGTGCGCATCGGCTTGAGGCAGAGCCGGGTTGTGCGTTTTGGGATTCGCGTGAGTCGATTGATCGGAATGTGCGCCGTGCGATGCGTCATCGCCGTGGAACTGTCCGCGATCGTGGTTATCGAAATCCATAGCCGTCCAACCTTCGATGCCGCGCCCCTGGCGCGGCCCCTTGCGGCAGCAGGATCGACGCAGCCAACCGGCCCGATCACAGTTTGCCCGACAGGCAATCCATGCTCGAAGTCGTTCCTGCGGCCCGATTTGTTCTTATCGCCGGACTGCACCCCCCACCCTGAGGAACGAGCAGATTATCCAGCGAGTCGTTCTGGACAGGAGAAGAACAGGAAACACATATGGTTGCAACATCTTTAACCAAACGCGCACGAAAATTGCAGTTTCGTTTGAATACAATCAATTGCGTTCAATCACTGTCTCAATCCGAGACATGGGAACGTTAACCAGATCTCCGGCAAATTTCCTGCCTCAGCCTCTGCCCGGATTGAGAAATATTTGCGCACCTGGACACGTCCAAAATGACCTGAAATTCGGCAATCGAAGTGTTTCACGCTGACACCTCCAACAAGCGAACGCTTCGCGCGATGCTCCAAGCGTGATATTCGAGTCGCTTAAGCACGACTCTCAAGCGGGAATTTTTCAGCCATGCCGGCGACTGCTCAGCCAGTGCCAAACAACCGTTCGCCGCTTGCAAAAATAGCGAGCGCAGCGGCAATCTGCATCGGTTCGATTGCCTTTAGTTTGTGGTTGATTGGACAAAGCTTTTCGTTCGAGGCGCCCTGGCTGACCTCGTATCAGGTCCGCTTCGCACTTCCCGCAATTGAACCCGCGATTGCTCCGGCACATCCGCAAATCAATTCGATGGCACAGACGTCTGATGGCGAGCGAACGTCCGCACAACTTCCAAGGGGTTCAACCGTCCCGACAGGCCTGGACGGTCAGCCACCGTCGACGATCCGGCATGAATTTGCCGCAGCGTTCGCTGATTTCGGGGGCGCCAGCATAGCCGACGGACAAGTCCGGTCCTCCCCCAGAACCGTAGACCGGCTGGTGCCAATGGCGATCAGCTACAACCTGAGCAGCTCGAACGATGCAACCCCCGGCAGCGATCCTGCGAGGCTGGAGGTAAGCAAACCGCTCATCCTGAACGGGGCCAGCGTCGGGAAAGTCCGCCTACGCGTGGGCAGCGGCACTCAGTTGTGGATCGCTCGCGCGGACCTCGATCGCGCAGCTGAGGCGAGCCACAACGCCCTCCCCCAGCTCGGCGCTCTTACGAAGGACGCCCCATACGTTTCGTTCGCCAAGCTGCGCGCTAGCGGGCTGACGGTGCGCTACGATCCGGCAGGCGACCGAATCGAAATCTCCGGCTAGGAACCGACCCCGGTTCCTGCAGCCCCAATACCAGCCCGAAGCGATACACTGTCGAACAAGTGCTTGCGGGACGGTTCAATTTATTCGAACATCGGGCTCTAATTGACTTGACGGGCGCAAGCCCGATTTGCCCGTGCGATCTGCTCGGCCGGGTATCCGGACATGGGGGACTGGAACTTTGAGCGCAAGCAATTCGACCATCCTGGGATCGGTGCTCGACACCGATGGCGGCGTTGCCCTTTGCAGCATCGAGCGGGACAGGCTCGAAGCATTCCGGGCAAGTGGGACCGATAGCGGAGCGAACGCTTCGATTGGCGCGATCATGCGGATCGAGGTCCTCGGCACCGCCATCTTCGGCAGCCTCACCGGGCTTCGCAGTGCCCCTGACGATCACACTCGGATCGTCGGCGAGCTCGAATATATCGGCGAAGGGCCGCTCGATGCCGGCGGTCGGCTCACCACTTTCCGGCGCGGCGTAACCCATTATCCGCAGCCGGGCGATCCGCTCTCGTTCGCGAGCGAAGCCGACCTCGCCACGATCTTCGCCCCGCCCGACAAGCCGCACATCCAGGTCGGCACCGTCTTCCCGACGCAAGACGTGCGAGCGCCGATCCTGTTCGACATGCTGATGGGGCGGCACTTCGCGGTCGTCGGATCGAGCGGCGCGGGTAAGTCGACCACCGTTACCCTGATGCTCGACCGGATCGTCCAGCGCGCGCAAGCCGGACACGTGATCATTTTCGACCCGCACGGCGAATATTCGCACGCGTTCGGCGACCTCGCGCAAGTGTGGGATGTCGACAACCTCAAGCTGCCATACTGGGCGCTCAATTTCGACGAGCATTGCGACGCGTTCATAACCGGCACAGCGGATGAACGGACGATCGATGCCAACATCATGGCCAAAGTCCTGCTCGCCGCGCGCCGACGGAACATCAGCTTGATGAATCCGTCGAAGATAACCGCCGACACGCCGGTGGCGTACCAACTCGCGGATCTCACCGGCGCGCTCGAGGAAGAAGCCGGCAAGCTGGAGAAGATCGGCGATGCCAGCCGCTACACCCACTTGCGCCTCACGATCGAACAGTTCTTCCGCGACCGGCGCTACGACTTCATCTTCAACGCCGAACACGCCGATGCATCGCTCGAAAACCTGCTCGGCGGGCTGCTGCGCATCCCCAACCAGGGCAAGCCGGTCTCGATCGTTGACCTGGCTGGGGTGCCGACCGAGATCGTCAATGTCGTGGTCGCCACGCTCGCGCGGCTGATCCTCGACTATGCGATCTGGGCGCCGCGCGACACACGCGCTCCGGTGTTGCTGGTGTGCGAGGAAGCACATCGTTACCTGCCGCGGTTCAAGTCCGAAGCGACCCGCTCGGTCGAAAAGCAGCTCGAACGCATCAGCCGCGAAGGGCGCAAGTATGGCGTGTGCCTTGGGATGATTACCCAGCGCCCGTCCGAGCTTTCAGAAACCGCGCTGTCGCAGTGCGGCACGATCATGTCCTTGCGGCTCAACAACCAGAACGACCAACAGCACCTGATGGCCGCGCTGGCCGAGGGTGCACGCAGCTTCGCGGGCAGCGTCGGCACGCTCAAGAACCGCGAATGCATCATCACCGGCGACGGCGTTCCGATCCCGATGCGCGTGATGATCGACACCCTCGAAGAAGAAAAGCGCCCCGCGTCAGACGATCCGGTTTTCTCCGAACGCTGGACCCACGACCACGCGACGGCCGACCTGCTCGAGCGAACCGTCAAGCGGTGGCAGAGCGAGAGGTAGGTCCGATGCGCGGTCTTGCCAGGCTCTTCGCGGACGACCGCGATCCGCTGGTCGCTAACCTGCTCATATGTCTGGCGTTCTTTCTGCTGGGACTGAACCGGCTCTATCTGCCGAAGATCCTCTATTTCGATGAGACCTGGTATGTAAACGCAGCGCTCAAGCTGCTGGCATGGAAGGAAGTGATCAACCGCGAGCATCCGATGCTCGCCAAGGAAATGATCGCAGTCTCGATGATACTTTTCGGCAAATCGTTCGGCGGCATCAGGTTGGGTTCGCTGATCCTTGGCACGATCGGCCTGTTCGCCTTTCAACGCGCGCATTTCAAGCTAACCGCTTCTGCCAGGTCGACGATGATCTTCGGTGTGCTCGTCGCTTTCAACTTCCTGTACTTCGCAACGTCTCGCATGGCGATCCTCGACCCTTATATGTTGGGCTTCGCGGGGATCGGTTCGGCATTCTTTGTAAATGGAGTGATGCATGATCGACGACGTCTGATCTGCTTCGCCCTCGCAGGGTTCGCGATGGGCTGCGCGATGGCGGCAAAGTGGACCGCAGCGCCGCTTTACGGGTTCATGGGCCTGGCGACGATCGTTCGCTTTTGGCGAGACCCCCGACTTGCCATCAAGCTATTGGTGGCATTTGGAGGTATCTCGGTCGCAACTTATTTTCTTACTTTCCTGCCGATATTCTTCATCGACAAGAATCCACTTCCGATCGCTGAGATCCTGCCTCTCCAGCGCATGATGACCTTCTCGCTCGGCTTGTATATCGGCGGCCATCCTTACGCGTCCCACTGGTGGGATTGGCCGATCGGGCGCGGTCAGATGTGGATTTACAACGGGTTCTTTACCGGGAAGGATATGATGATCGTGTTGGGCCAGAACCCGGTCGCGACATTGATCTCGCTCCCGGCGGTAGCTATTAGTCTGTTCCTCTTACCTGCCAAACGGGACTGGCGTCTGGGCGCACCTGCCCTGCTGTACCTGTTCACGTTCGCATTCTGGATTGCCAGCGGCAAGCCTGTGCAGTTCCTCTATCACTACAATCTATCGTCGATCGTTGCATTGTCAGTCGCTGCACAACTCGCCGCAAAAATTCCGCCTCGGATTGGTCGCATAGCAATTCCAAGCTTACTCACAGTCTATCTTGCGGCATTCGCGTTTTTCTATCCCGTGATTACCGCAGCCTCGATTGGGACCAAGCAAGAGCGCTACACCTCGTTGCCGGGCTGGGAAGTGCATCCCCCCAAGGTGGGGGACAGGCGACCAGTCGGAAATGGCTGGGAACTAATGTTGTGGTCTCAAGACTGCCTCGTCCATCCGGCAGAGCAAAAGTGTGCGCGTGCCCGCAAGAACACCGTGCAGCCATGAGCCAACCGTGATTTCAGCTCGAGTGCAAATTCGACGATCTCGATCGCTCCATTGCTAGCGATGGAAATGGTCATCACATCGCTTCTCGGACCTGACCAAAGCAAACAGCAGTTTGCCATTTGGTCAGCGCTCCTAATTGCGCTGACTCTAATCCCGCTTGCCTACCCCACCATTCCGCCCTTGACGGACATTCCTGGGCACATGGCGCGATACATGATCCAACTGGATGCTGGTCGAGATCCTGTCCTCAGCCATTGGTACAGCTTCACGTGGGCACTTGTACCGAACCTGGGGGTGGACCTGCTGGTTGAGTTCCTCGGGCCAGCAATCGGACTCCATGCGGCGGTTAAGGCCATTGTGATGGCGATAATCGCGCTCCAGGTATTGGGAATTCTCCTGCTCAGCCGGATTGCCCATTGCCGTATCACACCCTTCGCGGTGTTCGCGATTCCGCTGAGCTACAGTGCAGCATTCAACTACGGCTTCATCAATTTCTCACTCGGCGTTGCCCTTGCAACATTGGCATCTGCCGCGTGGATTTCCGATTGGCTGTCCGATCGCCCAGCTTTGCGATGGCTTACCTTCGCCGCGATCAGTTGCGCTATCTGGATCTGCCACCTCGCAGCATGGGGTGTCTTGTGCGTCGTCGTGGGAACGACCGAGCTCTCACGCCAATACAAGAAGACCGGTTTCAAGACTGCCACCTTAGCTCGTGCGTTTGCGGCTTCTTCATGCTTGTTGATCCCACAGGTAGCCACCCTTGCCGCGACAGTGCGATCGTCATTCGATGCCTCCGGTTTCTTCCTCCTTCCGATCAAATTGTATTTTCTGCTCAATGTGCTTGAGGATCGTTGGCAGAGGTGGGACGAGATCGGTGCTGTCGTCATTTTGATTCTGGTCGCTTGGTCCGCTTTTTCGAAGAAGGTTACTTGTGACCGCGGCCTGACTTTGGCCGCGATCGCGTTGGGAGCGTGCGCAGTTGTCCTTCCGCTCAAACTCGCCGGTTCGAATTTTGCTGATATGCGTATCATTCCAAGTGCCATGATTTTTGCGCTTTGCGCGTTCCGCATCGAAGACGACGAAAACTTCAAACTTGAGGGTGTTCTCGTCCTATTCGGCATCGCCTTCATGCTCGCCAGGCTAGCGACGAACACCGCCAGTTTTGCTATGTGGAGTGAAACCATCAGCAAGGAAACGGCTGTCATCGAAGATTTGCCCTACGGCTCGGAGCTGGTGTCCCAAATTGTCCTTCCTTGTAGATCGTTCGTTTTGCTGGGGAAGGAGCGCCGCACGCATCTTGCCAGCTATGCGCTGCTTAATAGGCACGCCTTTTCCAACGATCAGTGGTCGATTACCGGACAGCAACTCCTGACCATTCACAATCGCGATGCCGGTGCGTTTCAGCGGGAAGGCTCTCAGATTGCAGACTCCTGCAAGGGCCCTCGCAACATTGAGCGGCGAGCGAGCGCCATCCCTGAGCAGATTTCGATGCTGTGGGTTTTGTGGACGGTCCCACCGAGGCGTTTGCCGGGCTGGCGACCGATCCGTTTCGAGGGAAGTTCGGTCCTCTACGATCGGATAGCCGCCCGTCCTGCGGACCAGCTACAAAACTGAACGAAACTTCCAAGATCGCGGCGATATCGATCGATAGCCAAACCTCATACCGCGATTCGATTCGGACCGACTTCGAAGCCAATGATTCGTATGATCGATCCCGAGATCGAGAATCATGTCCCGTCCTGCGACATCATTGCTGGAGTGGGTTACCGGATTAACCATCTCTGTTCGTCGCGTTTAGTTCTAAACGCCAGAAAACCGGAGTTAATTTTTTCCTAACGCTTTTGATTTGACCGGGTTAGAATGATTTTGGAAACTGCAATCGGTTTCGAAGGGCTGGCAAGTGACGGGGACGCAAGTCTCGGTATCTCTTGCAGATAACGATAACGGGTCCCTTCACATGCAGCCCTTTGGACTGGCCATCCGGCAATAGCTGGTGGCCCTGGACAGGAATTGCGCGGTGGCGGTTGGCCAAAGCGCTGTTAGGGGAATTGAAACCATGAAGACCTTTCTGAAGACCTTTATCGCTGACGAGTCCGGCGCTTCGGCAGCCGAATATGCGTTGATCATCGCGATTGTCGGTGTCGGTATCGGCGCTGCCGCGCTGATCCTCGGCAACAACGTGACCAACGCCATCGGTGGCGCAGCGAACGAAGTGCTTGCGTGCAACAACAGCACCAACACTGCGACCAGCTGGTCGACCAGCTCGACCTGCTAAAATCCTGAAAACAGGATCGGCCCCTTCACCGCGAAGGGGCCGATTCTGCCTTTTATTTTGATCGGGGGATCAGGACATGCAGGGGCGGAATCTCGTGTTGCTCGCAATCGCCGTGATCGTCGGCCTCATCGCCGTCGTTCTGGCGAATTCGTATTTTTCGGGCGTCGAGCAAAAGCAAGCGGCATTAGCCGAGCAGCAGCGACTGGCGCGGATCGTCGTGGCCACGCAGCCGCTCGAATTCGGCGAAAAGCTGACTCCGCAGAACCTCAAACTGCAAAACTGGCCCGCCCAGTCCGTTCCGGATGGAGCATTCAATTCCATCGATGACGCGCTCAAGGACAATCGCGTGGCCTTGCGCCCGATCGTCGTCAACGAACCCGTCCTCGCGAGCAACGTCAGCGGCACCGATGGCCGCGCCACGCTCGCCGCGCTGCTTCCCGAAGGGATGCGCGCCACCTCCATTCCGGTCGACGCCGTAAACGGTGTCGGCGGCTTCGTTCTCCCGGGCACGATGGTCGACGTGATGCTGGTGCGCCAGATCGATGGCGACGGTGCCGATGCGCAGGACCAGCGCGCCGACATGGTGCTGCAGAACGTCCAGGTCCTCGCGATGGACCAGAACGCCAATGACAAGGACGGCAATCCGCGCGTCAGCCGCGTCGCTACGCTGGCGGTAACACCGGTCGATGCACAGCGCCTGGCGATCGCCCAGCGCCTCGGAACGTTGCGGCTGACGCTCCGCAAGATCGAAAATCCACCTTACGACGTCGCTGCGAAGGACGCACCGACCACGATCACCAGCCGCCAGCTCGGCCTGCCGCGCATCGTGATCGGTGCCCGGCGTGGCAGAGGCGGAGGCACCGCTCCGGTGCTGGCGGCCAACGGCCCGATGAACGGCCCGGTCGTTCCGGTCTATACCGGCCCGGCGATGACCGTAGTCCGCGGGACCGAGCCGACCAGCTATCCTGTCGGCACGATGGGAGGTGTGCGATGAAACCCATTTTCGCAGCATTCGCAGCCTTCGCGCTGGCATCGGTCGGGACGATTGTTGCTCCTGCGACCGCATCGGCCCAAGGCTACAGCCTCCACGCGGGGACGCTCGAAGTGCCGGTCAACAAGAGCCAGGTGGTCTCCGCAGACCGGGCGATCGCGCGCGCGATGATCGGCAATCCCGATATTGCCGATGTGCTGCCGATTTCCGAACGCTCGGTCTACGTACTCGGCAAGACCTTCGGGACCACCAGCCTTACGCTCTACGACAAGGGCAACCGCGTGATCGCGGTGATGGACATCGAGGTCGGCCCGGATGTCGAGGGCTTCGAGAACCAGGTCGCCGATCTCATCCCCGGCCAGCACATCGAGGCGCGGATTTCCGCCGGCAACCTGCTGCTGACCGGCACTGTCAACGACCCGGGAGCGGCGGAGCGCGCCGCCCAGCTCGCCAAGGCCTATGCCGGCGACAAGGTTATCAACCTGATCTCGGTCGGATCGAGCCAGCAGATCATGCTCGAAGTGAGGTTCGCCGAAGTCAACCGTACGATCGGCGAGAAACTCGGCGTCGACCACTCCTTCAACGGCACCAACTTTACCGGGGTAGCCGGAGACGGTGCAGCCTTGTCCGGCACTGGCCCGGCAACGTTGGGGGCGATTTCCGATTCATTCGGGATTTTCGGGACGGCATTCCACATCGGAACGCTCAGCATCGACAGCACGCTCAACATCCTGGAGAGAAAGGGACTTGCCAAGACCCTCGCGGAGCCGACTTTGGTCGCTCTGTCGGGTGAAAAGGCCTCGTTCCTCGCGGGCGGCGAATTCCCGGTCCCGGTCCAGCAGGGATCCAGCTCCGGCGGCAACAACGGGATCACCGTGCAGTTCAAGCCGTTCGGCGTCAGTCTCGCGTTCACTCCGACCGTGTTGAGCGACAAAGTCATCAGCATGATCGTAGAGCCCGAAGTAAGCTCGATCGATCCATCGGCGTCGGTCACGGTGAACGGGCTTACGGTGCCGGGCCTGCAGACCCGCCGGGCGAGCACCACGGTGGAACTGCGCGACGGCGAGAGCTTTGCTATCGCGGGCCTGCTGCGGCAGGACTTCCAGACCACCGTCAAGCAACTTCCGATCCTCGGATCCATCCCGATCATCGGGTCGCTGTTCCGTTCGTCGAGCTTCCAGAAGGGCGAAACCGAACTGCTGATCGTGGTCACGCCGAGACTGGTTGCACCGCTGAGGCCCGACCAGGTGCGCCTGCCGACCGACCGGATCGAGGATCCGCAGCCGTCAGATGTGCTGATCTCGGGCGACGGCTACCGCACCAAGGAACTAGCGCCGCAGCCGGGGGCAATGCCGGCGGCAGCCGCGGGTGGTAGCCCGCAGGCAAGCGCAGCATCCACGGCGGCTCCTCAGCAGGCCAAGGCGGACACGGGCGAGCTTACCCCGGCCAAACCGGAAGCGAGCAAGACTGCGCAAAAGGGGGATGACGGTTATGCGTATTGATCCACGGCACATCGCGATCCTGCTGGCCCTGCCTGCGCTCGGCGCTTGTGTGGAGGATTATGGCACCGTCAAGTCGACTTTCGGTGAGGCCAACCGCCAGACGATGATGGCACAGGTGGTCGATCCCGACCCGCAATACGAGACACTCAACCCACCGACCAGCGGCGAAAAGGCCGGCCAGGCGGCCGAACGCTACCGCACCGACGCGGTCAAGCAGCCCGAAGCCGTGCGCAGCACAAGTGGCACTGGCGGCGGCGGCGGTGGCGGCGGCTGACGGACAACAAAGGGCGGAGATATGCGACGATCACTGCTGGCAACCTTCGCTTGCGAGGACAGCGGCGCAATATCGACGCTCTACGCCATCGCGATCCTCCCGCTTGTGGTCATGGCCGGGGTCGCTTTCGATTACGGGCGGATGATGGGGCTCGACACCGAGCTCCAGAACGCGGCCGACCAGGCTGCCCTTGCAGCCGCAACGCAGCTCGATGGCAGCAGCAGTGCGATCACCAATTCGCAGATCGCCGCCGCCAACGCAGTCAACAACCAGACCCGGTTCGCGAACGATGGCAAGGGCCGCGCGATCCCGACCTCGGGCCTGACCTTCGTATACTACGAAGACTACCAGAACGACGCCCCGGTCAATGTAACCACGGACCCGACTCAGGCGCACGTCGTAGAAGTCACGGTCGAGGATCGTTCGGTTCGCTATGCTCTGACCCCGGTCATGGCCACGTTCAGCGGCGGGGTTGCGCGGGGCCGCGCGATGGCGACGCTCGAAAGCGCAACCTGCAACGTGCCGCCGTTGATGTTCTGCGTGCCGAACAATCCCACGACCGGAACCGCCGATCGTTCGTTCCCGACAGATTCTGACATCGGCAGGGGCCTGACGCTGCACTTCAAATCGAATTCGGCGTCCAGTCCGTCGACTCCGAACAGCACGACCACCGATACCACGACTTGGGCCCCGGGCAACTTCGGCTTCCTGGACATCAACTACAGCAGCTCCGCTGGCAATCCGAACCAGACGACCGGCCTCAATTCGGATTTCCGGGGATGCGCCAGCGATGCCCCCGATAGCGACCCGGGCTTTCGCACGCCCGAAGGCAATGCGATGAATTCGCGGTTCGATATTTATCCGCCGCCAAAGGCCAAGTGCGATGCGTCCGGCAATTTCTGCCCCGCCGAGAACACCCGCAAAGCCCAGGTTTTGGAAGTCGATGACTCGAGCTGCGCGCGGACCGGCAATCTCAAGAATGACGATTGGCAAGATCCGCCCGCTGGCCTGCAGGTTCCTTCGGGAGTCCGGGCAGACCAGGGTTTCCCCAAGGACGATTGCTTCGGAGCTGCCGTCTTGCCCTGTACCGTTGTCGGCGACGGAAACTGGAGCGCCGACACCTGGCTTAGTGATGTTCACGGAACCTCGACCGCTGCGATCCTCGCCACCACGGACAAGAACGGAAATTCCTGGGACCTCAACGGCGATGGCAAGCTGTCGCGATACGAGGTCTACGAGTGGGAGTTGGCTGACAAAACCAATCGGCTAAAGCCGACGTACGTCGGTTCGACGACCGATTCGAACGGCAAGATGCACTACTACTGCTCGTTCCCGCAGCCGATCCAATCGCCTCCCGGTATTGCCGCGACCTACTCGCAGAAGGATCGCCGAATCCTCACGGTCGCAGCGGTCGATTGCACCAACCTATCGGGCAAGAAGCCGGTCGATATCGTTCGATGGGTTGACCTGTTCCTGGTCCAGCCGGTGAATACGACTGCGGACGATCGGCCGTTCTTTACCGAGATAAAGGGGCCGGCTCAGCGCGGCACCGGGCAATCGGGCTTCCAGTACTATGGCCGCAAGAAGGCGGTGCTCCTGCGATGATGCTGCCGGCGCGCCTCCCTGGCCGGACCAACGGCTCTGCAGCGGTCGAATTTGCGCTGACCCTGCCGCTGATGCTGATCCTGTTGTTCGGCGGAATGGAAGCTGGCCATTTCGTATGGACCCAGCACAAGCTGGCCGAGGCCGTGCGCGACGGATCGCGCTATGCCGCTCGCCTACCGCTCGACCAGCTCTGCCAGGGCAATACCCAGGTCATGTCGACGGCGACTGCCGATGAGATCAAGCTGATGACCCGCACCGGGCAAATCGCCAACGCCAACGCACCCGCAAAAGTGCCGTTCTGGTCCAACGCGCAAGTGCAGATCTATCTCCATTGCGGCCAGTACAGCAACACCGGCCTCTACGAAGACTACAGCTCTTACTACAACGGCGAGAAAGGCCCGGTGATCGAGATCGCCGCGAGCAATGTCCAGTACCCGTGGATGTTCGACGCGCTTGGCGCAATGATGTCGGGCATTTTCGGGACCAACGGAACGCTCAGCCTTAAGATGAACGCGGTTTCGATTTCGCCGGGGATCGGGCTGTGAGCCGCTGGTTCTCCTGGCTTCGTAGCGAGCGTGGCTCGACCGCAGCCGAATTCGCGCTCGTGCTGCCCGCCGCACTGCTGCTCATATTCGGTGTGTTCGACGGCGGTCGCTACATGTGGTCGATGAACCGACTCGAGAAAGCGGTGCAGATGGGAACGCGCACTGCGGTCGTCACGGGAATTGTACCGGTTGGGCTGAACTCTTACGATTTCACCGGCAAAGGGCTGACTTGCCCGGTGCCGGACGGTTCTGGCGGGACCGTCAACAAGACGATCCAAGCGGGTGACACCATTTGCGCGAGTGCACTGGGTACGATCACGTGCACCATGGCCAGCGCGGGATCAGACGCAAGTTGCACCTGTGTTCCGACGACGCAAGGGGCGAATTCGTGCCCGACTACGGGAACCCCCGACGCGACAGCCACAAATCGCTTCAACCGGATTCTCTCGCGGATGCGGGTTGTAGATCCAAGTCTACAACCGGGAGAAGTTACAATAACCTACAGTGGATCCGGGTTAGGATACGCAGGCGATCCGGCAGTCGACGACAGTGGCGCTGCGCTGTCCGATGCCGCCCCGATCGTAACGGTGAGCGTAAATCGTGCCTCCGTTCGCGCGATGCTGTTGTTGGGTGGCCGAATACCTCTTCCCGGCTTCCACTATTCGCAGACGATGGAAGATGGCGACGGTCAGGTATCATATTAAGTGACAGGATTATGGGAACTTACAAGACACCATACGAGCTCCACGAAGGCATGACGGTGAGCCACGCCGGACGGTCCGTCATCGTGGCGGAAGAAGGCTTTATCGAAGCCTTGAAGGACGGCGGCGACCTGCGCGGCCTCAATGGGGCGACCCTGGTTCCACTCGCATCCGACTCGCCGCTACCTGCCGAAGTGGTCGACAAAGCAAGAGTGCTCGTGCTCGAAGTCGATGCTGCCAACGAGGCGTCTTTGCGCCGCCTCGCCACAGCACGTGTCGAACACGCAGGGGTCGCGATCATCGCTGCGTTGCGCGAAGCCGACGTTGCCCTGGTGCGCGCGCTGATCCGGCAAGGGGTAAGCGATGTGGTTGACCTGCCGTTTTCGGCAGAAGAACTCTCGACCCGCATTCTCGATGCGCTGTCGAGCCAGGCGGAGACGGTCTCGAGCGGAAATCTTGGCAAGACCGTCGCGGTCATGCGGGCGAGCGGCGGGACGGGAGCCACCACGATGGTGACCCACCTCGCGGAAGCGGTAGCGCGGCACAATACCGGTTCGCGCGGCGTGTGCCTGGTCGACCTCGACATTCAGGGCGGCGATGTAGCCTCCTATGTCGGGGCTGAACCGGTGGCGACGATCGAATCCCTCCTCGACGCCGGCTCTCGCCTCGATGCCGAACTGATCCAGAGCGCAATCACCGAATCTCGCTACGGATTCGGCGTGATTGCTGCTCCTGAAGCGATCATCCCGATCGACAAGATTGACGTCGATCACCTGCTGACGATCCTGCGCATGGTGCGCTCGCTCTCCGATCACGTTCTGATCGACCTGCCACCGGCCTGGACCGACTGGTCACTGTCTACCGTTCACGCGGCGGACCGCATCCTGCTGGTCACTGACACGAGCATTTCCGGGCTGCGACAAGCAAAGCGATGCATCAAGCTGCTCAACGGTATCGACGTCCCCAACGAACGGATCGAATTGGTCGTCAACCGGCTCGAGCGGCACTTGTTCCGCACGGTCGGGACCGACGACGTGACCGATACCCTACGCTGCGATGTTGCTGCCAGCCTCGTGGCCGAAGGTACCAGCATGCGCGAGGCGCAAGACCAGGGAATGCTGCTCTTCGATTTCAACGGCAAGAGCCGCTTTGGCAGCGGCATCGACGCACTCGCGAACTCGATCGTGAGCGGACGGGAGGCAGACTGAAGTGGCCAAGTGGTCGGTCAAGCTTGGTAAGGAAATGCACGCCGCCTCGGCAGAACCGGAGGCGACGAATGAGCCGGTGGCGGCTGTCCATCCAGTGGATGCCGAAAGCGACCGGCGACTGTCTCTCAAGGTCGAAATTCATCGCGCCCTGCTCGACAAGATCAATCTGGCCGCGCTTGACCAGTTCACTCGTGCCCAGATCGAAAGTGAAATTCGCGAGATCGTGTTCGAGCTGCTCAAAGAGCGGCGCGAGATGCTCAACACCCAGGAGCGCAACGAACTCGTTGTCGAAGTGCTCGACGAATTGCTCGGGCTTGGCCCGCTGGAGCCATTGCTCAAGGACGAGTCGATTACCGACATTCTGGTGAACGGGTATTTGACGGTATTCGTCGAACGGCGCGGCCTGCTCGAGAAGGTCGAGACCCGGTTCCAGGATGAAAAGCACCTGCTACGCATCATCCAGAAGATCGTCAGCGCGGTGGGGCGCCGGATCGACGAGTCCTCGCCGTTCGTCGACGCCCGCTTGGCCGACGGTTCGCGCGTCAATGCCATCATCGCACCGCTGGCGATCGACGGTTCGCTGCTTTCGATCCGCAAATTTGCCAAGCAGCGCATCGGGATTGACCGGCTGATCGAATTGTCGAGCGTCCCGGCCCCGATGGCCGAAGTAATGAAGGCGATGGTCGGTGCGCGGAAGAACGTCCTGATTTCGGGTGGTACCGGCTCGGGCAAGACGACGCTCCTCAACGCAATGTCTTCGTTCATCGATCACCGCGAACGAATCGTGACGATCGAGGACTCGGCTGAGCTCCAGCTCCAGCAAGAGCACGTCGCGCGGCTTGAGACGCGACCGGCGAACATCGAAGGCCGCGGTGAGGTGTCGCAGCGCGACCTGGTCAAGAACGCCCTGCGCATGCGCCCCGACCGGATCATCGTCGGCGAGGTCCGCGCCGGCGAAGCGTTCGACATGTTGCAGGCGATGAACACCGGCCACGACGGATCGATGACCACTGTGCACGCCAATACCCCGCGCGATGCCCTGTCGCGCATCGAACAGATGATCGGGATGAGCGGGATCGATATTTCGCCCGAATCCGCTCGCTCCCAGATTGCTTCGGCGATCGATGTTGTGGTCCAGGTCGCCCGGTTGTCTGACGGTCGACGCAAGGTGGTCAGCCTGGCCGAAGTCACCGGCATGGAAAGCAACACCATCACGATGCAGGAAATCTTCAAGTTCCGCATCACCGGTCGCACCGATGACGGCACGGTCGAAGGCCATTTCGAGGCTACCGGCATTCGTCCCAAGTTGCTCTCGGACGCCCACGCAAGCGGCTTCGACTTGCCAGCCGAACTGTTCAGACCGGAGTTGAAGATCACCTGACATGCTCGACTCGCTTATCCGCATCGGTATCCTCGCGGCGATCTTCGCGTCGGTGTTCGTCCTGTCCCAAGTCGTCCTGGGAGCTGCGTGGCGCAATCGTTCACGCGTAGCGGCGGTCAACAAGCGGCTCGAACTGATCAAGGCGGGTGCTGACCGCGGGGAAATCGCCGCCCAGCTGCGCAAGAACGCACCGCGAGAGTTCGAAGAGTTTCCCGCACCGATTGCAGCGATGCTCCAATCGCTGCAACGCTCGCTGTTCGCGTCGGCCTCCTCCTTGACCATCGGCCAGCTGCTATTCTGGATGGCCGTCGGGACCAGCTTCATCACCATCGTGCTCATTTTGATGGCTTCGATCGCCGGTTTTTCGCTGTCGCCCGGTATATTCCTGCTGTGTTTCGTACTGGCTGTCAGCGTTGCGGTCGGGTTCCCGATCATGTTCATCAACTTCATTGCCCAGCGCCGCCGCAAGAGGATGGAACAGCAGTTCCCGATCGCGCTGGACATTTTCGTGCGAGCGCTCCGCTCGGGTCATCCGGTGGCCGGAGCGATCAACCTGCTAACGACCGAGATGGAGGATCCGATCGGCAGCGAGTTCGGCCTAGTCTCGGACGAGATTTCCTACGGCGCTGAGCTGACCGACACGCTCGATGCAATGGCCGACCGCTGGGACCTGGAAGACATCCGGATGTTCGTGGTCTCGCTGTCGGTCCAGGCGGAGACGGGCGGCAATCTCGCCGAAGTAATCGAAAACCTCGCAGAAGTGATCCGGGCGCGCGCCAGTCTCTACCTCAAGGTTCGGGCGCTGAGTTCGGAAGGCCGCATGACCGGCTGGATCCTTACCGTGCTGCCGGTGCTTACATTCGTGGGCAT
This sequence comes from Tsuneonella mangrovi, assembly GCF_002269345.1. NCBI lineage: Bacteria > Pseudomonadati > Pseudomonadota > Alphaproteobacteria > Sphingomonadales > Erythrobacteraceae > Tsuneonella > Tsuneonella mangrovi. The sequence continues at coordinate 2,683,179 of NZ_CP022889.1, read as the reverse complement.
GTTCCTCGTCAACCCGGCATTCTACCTCAGCGTCGCGCAGGACTGGATATTCATGTTCGGAATGCCCGCGCTGATCGTTTGGTATTTCGTGGGGGTCTTCTGGATCCGCAAACTCGTGGACATCAAGGTCTGAGCATGATCGAACTTGCCGCCCAGAATTCCACCATCCGGCTGCTGATCCTGCTGGCGATTTTTGCCGTCGTGGTGGCTGGCGCAATGTACGGTCTGTCATTCGCCAACCGGCGGATTACTGTGCGTTCTCAGCTCGACAAGCTGCAGACCGGCGATCTCAGGATCACCCAAACGCAGGGCGAGAGCCTGCGCACGCGCGAATCCGCCAGTGCCTGGGCGCGAATGGCCGAGGCGATCGAGGCAGCCGGACTCAACCTTACCGACACCAAGAGCGAGCGGCTGACGCAGCTCCTGCGCCAGGCAGGATATCCTTCGCCCAACGCGCCGCGCTACTACACGTTGATCCGGCTGGCGCTCGTCTTTGCCTTGCCGCTGATTTACGTCCTTCTGGCCTATTCTGGCAGCAATCCGCCTTCGTTCCTCAAGGTTTACCTGATCGGCTCAATCCTCGCGGCGATGGGGCTTTACGTGCCCAACCTGTGGGTTCGCGCGCGGGCCGACCGGCGCCGGGAAGCGATCGTCAACGGGTTCCCGGATTGCCTCGACCTGCTGCTGGTATGTGTCGAATCCGGCCTCGGCCTCGAAGCGGCAATGGACCGCGTTGGCCGCGAGATGGTTCGTTCGCACCCCTTGGTTGCCGAGCTGCTGTCGATCACCACGCTGCAATTGCGCGCGGGTTCGTCGCGCGACGAGGCGTTTCGCAAGCTCGCCGATGCCTCGGCGGTCGATGAAATCCGCTCGTTTACCACGCTGATCATCCAGTCCGACAAGCTCGGCACCAGCGTCGCCACGACACTGCGGGTCTATGCTGCCGAGATGCGCGAGAGGCGCCAGATGCGCGCCGAGGAGAAGGCACACAGATTGCCAGTGCTAATCTCTATCCCGCTGGTCGCATGCATGCTGCCGACGATGATCGGCACGCTGATGATGCCGGCTATCGTCCTGATGGTCCGCAAGATTTTCCCACTGATGAATATAGGGGGCTAACACCATGTCGAATTCGAACAAGATTGTCCGTGGACTGATGACGAGTTGCCTCATCGTTTCGGCCACTGCGCTGGGCGGATGCCAGTCGATTTTCGGCTTCGGCGGGCATACCGCCAGCGCGCTCCCAAGGATCGACCAGCCGTTGCCCGACGACTACGGCGCGATCCAGCTCGCCGCCGCGCGAAAGGCGCTCAGCGAAGGTCGCACCAGTGATGCCATCGACGGGTTCATGGTTGCGCGCCTCTATCCCGCCAGTGCCGCCGCCGCATACAACGGGCTGGCGGTTGCATACAGCCGGATTGGTCGCACCGACCTGACCGAGAGGTTCTTCACCAAGGCCGTTGCCCTCGCGCCGCAAGACGATCGCTATCGCGCCAACCTCGCGCTGTTCTATTCGCGCAACGGGTCGGTCAAGTCCGACCTTCCCGCTGCATTGGCGGTGCAGCAAGCGGCTGACGAGGCAAGTCGCGCAGCCCAGGCCGATCAGGCCCCGGCAGAGGCCTCGCCTGTTGCCGTCGCGGTCGCCGAGCGACCGACCGTCGTCCACTTCGCCGACGGGATTACAGCGCGCGAACCGCAAGGGCGCATGCACAGGGTTTCGCGCCGTGAAGTGACCATTACCACGCCAACCGAAAGCAAGCCTGATGACGCGGTTGCGGTCTATTCCCCGCGACCGGCGGTGTTCGCCATCCGCACAGGAACCAATGCCCGCCGCGCGGCGCCGCCTTATCCGATTCGTATTGCGCTGACCTCGCCGGACAAGGCCGAGGCAGTCGAACCGGCCAGGCAGGCCTACCCGATCCGCATCGATTTGAAGGACTGACGGAGACAGGTAGGAGAGTCGAATGACCCCTGCGATCGCCTTCATGATTGCGCTTGTCGTGATCGTGGCGATCGCATGTTGGACCGACCTGCGAGAGAGGCGCATCCCCAACTGGTTGGTGATCGTCAATCTCGCGGTCGGTCTTTTGGCAGTCGGCATCGCTGCAGGTTGGGGAGGAGCCGGCATGGCAGCCCTGCACGTCGTGATTGCACTGGCGATCGGAATGGCCCTCAACGCCGTCGGTGCGATCGGTGCGGGAGACGCGAAATTCTACGCCTCGATGGCGGGGTGGTTGCCGCTGGGCGGTGCGCTCGCGCTGTTGGTCAGTGTTTCGGTGGCGGGACTGGTGCTGCTGCTGGCATTCCTCGTCTGGCGGCGTTTCAATCCCCGCCAACCGAGCAAGGCCGACTCAGACTTTGCCAAGCTGCCCTACGGTGTCGCAATCGGCATCGGCGGTCTGCTTGCGATCGCCTGGTCATGAATGCGCGGACCATCGTTGTTGCCTTGGCACTTGCCCTGGCCGGAATTCAGGTGCCCGCCCATGCACAGGAAGTCTGGATCGACAACGGCGATATTCCGCCGCCTGCCGATGGTCATCCGCTGGTCACTGTAAGCAAGGCGGGTGACGCATTGGGCGCTCCGGTTGTCCTGCGATCGAGCAGAAGGAAGGCGGACGGTTCAACCGAGGAGGATGCGCCGGGCGCATTGCCGGACACGCTGCCTCTGACGCGAAGCTACCTCACCAGCCGCTACGGCATGCGTGAACATCCGATCCTCGGCGGGCAGCGGATGCACACCGGGGTCGATCTGGCTGCCCCGACGGGATCACCGGTCGTTGCTCCGCAGTCAGGGGTTGTCACGTATGCAAACTGGCGCGGCGGATACGGCCTTTCGGTTTCCGTGATGCATCCCGGGGGGATAGAAACGCGCTTTGCGCACCTGTCGCGGGTGATGGTCTATCCCGGCGAACACGTCAGCCAGGGGCAGGTGCTCGGCCTCGTCGGTTCGACCGGGCGTTCGACCGGGCCGCACTTGCATTACGAAGTGCGGGTCGATGGGCGCTCGATCAATCCGATCGGGGGGCGCTGACGCCGACCAAACACTCTGAGAACAAGGGTCCCTCGCACAACCCCTATTAAGAGCATTTCAACCTTGCCGGGGCATACCCCGCGGCATGACCGGACTGCTTTCTACATTGCTCAGCTCGTTGCTGAAGATCGGCGCGGTGGCCATGCTGCTCAACGAAGTGCGCGGGCTGATCCTTGCCGCTCCAGTGATGTACGCGATGTACGAAGCCGGCGGATCGCTGATGGCGATCTGGCTCGGCGTGAGCTCGCTCGCAGGGATCGCGCTTTCGGTGGTGGTACCGATGTTCGCGCTGAAGAAAGTGCAGGCGAAGCTCGATCGGGGCCAAACCTCGGCAAACGCTGCCGTCACTGCCTGAGCGCTATTTCCCCGGAGCAGGGCAATCCTTCGTGCATTTCGAAGAAGCCGACGGGCGCAGCCCGCCGCTGACGCTGATCGAAGCACCGCTTGCCAGCCGGTAGGTTGCCGCGTCGGTGCCCTTGAGCGGGTCGACATCACCTGCGACGGTGTAGCCGACGTGCGTTGAAGCGACGCCCGATCTGGTGCGGTATTGCGAGTGGTTCGTCGCGCGGTTGACCGCGGCAATCGCGTTCGCCGCCCGGCCCATCGCCCCACCTGCTGCCGATCCCATCGAACTGGCAGCTTTGCCGGTTGCTGCGCCGGTCCCCGAGAGGATCACAGCGGTTTCAGCGGCATCCTGAGCGGACGCTGCACTGCTTCCGATTGCCCCGGCGGCCAATGCCGCCAACGCTGCGAAATGTCTGGCATTCATAGGTCTGCCTTTCCATTCATCTGCGTGCACACAGAGTGCCTCACGAGAAGGCGGATGGCAAGGTAAACGGGCGGAAACCTGACCGACTGACCCGCAATGGGATTCAATCGCCACGACCGGCGAGTATCGTGTAACCCCACGCCGGCAACAAGACCTTGTAACCGCTGGCGATCGTCACCTCTTGCCCGGTGCGAAATGCGCGGTAGTGCCCCGCACCGTGGGCATCGGTCAGCGCCGCTTCGACCGGCTTGGACGAGAAATTGAACAGCCCGATGACCTTGTTGCCGTCCCTTTCGCGCACCCACGAAAACAGTTGGTGCGGATGGTCGTTGTCGAGCTTGTCCATCTCGCCGCCCCACGGGTTGTTGGCAAGCGCCGAGTTGGCTTTGCGGAACGCGATCAGGTCGTGGAAAAGGCTGCCAAGCTGGCAACCCTTGCCCTGACTCCAGTCGATCGGATCTTTCTCGAAGAACTCCAGCCGCTTGTGGTTGCACGCCTCCTGCCCGTTGTAGATCATTGGCAGGCCTTCGCCGGTGAACGAGAACGCAATCGCAGCAGGCAGCGCGTCACCGAAGTTCTCGTATTGGGTGCCTTCCCACGCGTTGGAATCGTGGTTGGCGATGTAGGTCATGCGCATCGCCTCGCGCGGCCACGCGCTGTCGGCCTCGGCATAGTAGCCATAGAGCGCGGTGGGATCGGCGCGCCCGTGCGCGATATCGACCATCGTGTGGTGCCATTCCCAGGCATAGACCGCGTCGAACGCCGCGCGAGTCATCTCTGGAGTCTTCCACTCGGCGAGCATGAAAACCGGCTTGATCGCATCGAGCCGCGCGCGCTCCTTGTTCCAGAAGTCGATCGGCACGTATCCAGCCACGTCGGCGCGGAACCCGTCGACTCCGTAGTCGCGGACCCACATTTCCATCGCCTTGCCCACGTGTTCGCGAACGCCCGGCTTAGACCAGTCGAGGTCGATGATGTCAGACCAGTCGAGCCACGGGGTCGGCCGGAAATCGCCCTTCCAGTCCTTTTCGTACCAGTCGGGATGCTGGCTCGCCATCGGGTTATCCCACGCGGTGTGGTTGGCCACCCAGTCGAGGATCACGTGGAAGCCCTGCGCGTGCGCTGCATCGACGAAGTGCTTGAAGTCTTCCTTGGTCCCGAATTCCGGATTGACGCTGTAGTAGTCGCGCACCGAATAGGGGCTGCCGAGCGTGCCCTTGCGGTTCTTTATCCCGATGGGGTTGATCGGCATCAGCCACAGCACGTTGACGCCCAGCGCCTTGAGCCGGGGCAGCTGCGCTTCAGCGGCGCGGAACGTGCCCTCGGGCGTGAACTGGCGGGTGTTGATCTGGTAGAGCACCGCTTCCTTCGCCCAGTCCGGGTGCTTGATCGTGACGTAGGGATCGGGCTGCCAGACGGTAGCATAATCGCTGTCCGCTGCCGGTTCGGCAGGTTTATTGGTCATCGCCCATGCCGCGGTGGCGGAGGCAAGCGCGAGTGCGCCCATCACGGCAGCGTAGCGGCGCATTGGTCTATCCTTTCGAGGGAGCGGGAATCGCGGCTGCAACTCGCTGCATCGCGACGGCTGCGATCAGCCAGCTGGCGGCGGCAAACAGCATCGTCCACACCGGCTGGCCGGGGAAGAAAGCCTGCATGACCGATCCCATCACCGTCGCGACGAGCAGCTGCGGTATCACGATGAAGATATTGAACAGGCCCATGTAGATGCCGAGCTTCGCCTGCGGCAGGTTGCTGGCCAGGATCGCATAGGGCATCGCGAGGATGCTCGCCCAGGCGATACCGATGCCGACCTCGGCGATCAGCAACACATCGGCGTTGCGCACGAAGAAGAACATTGCAAAGCCTAGTGCGCCCAGCGACAGGCTGATCGAGTGCGTGGTGACCTGCCCGAACTTGCGGCTGAGCCACGGCAGCAGTGCAAGCGCAGCGACTGCCGCCACGCCGTTGTAGACTGTGAACAGCACGTTCACCCAACTCGCCCCGTCGTTATAGGCAACGCTGGTCGTGTCGCTCGATCCGAAGACGTATTGTGTCACTACCGGAGTGGTGTTGATCCACATGATGAACAGCGCGCTCCAGCTGAAAAACTGGACCAGCGCAAGCCGCTTCATCACCGGTGGCATCCCGGAAAAATCGCCGACGATGCTCGCCAGCATCCCGCTGGTGCGGCCCTGCCGCGCAAGCCAGATGGCGATGGCGCTGAGTACGCCGTAGAGCGCGAGCAATCCGCCGAGCAGGTACACTTCCTTCTGCAACCCGAGTTCATCGACCAGCCCGGCCACGATCACGCCCAGCACGATCCACATCGCACTCGACAGATAGCTCTTGGCCGCCAGCGCGCGGACAGGCTGTTCGATCGCCTCTTCAGGCGCAGCCTCGGCAAACGCTGCCTGCTCTTCCGGGCTGTATTCCTTCGTGGTTACGACGGTCCACAGCACCGCGAATAGCAACGCACCGCTGCCCGCCCAGAAACTCCACTTCACGGTATCCGGAAGGCCCCCGCCCGACGCGACGTTGGCAACCCCAAGATGTTCGAGCAGCCAGGGGAAGATCGATCCGACCACCGCGCCCGCGCCGATAAAGGCGGTTTGCACGGCATATCCAGCGCTGTGCTGGTCGGTACGCAGCATATCGCCGACGAATGCACGAAAAGGCTCCATCGAGATGTTGAGGCTGGCATCGAGAACCCACAGCATCGTCGCGGCAAACACCAGCGGTAAGCCGATATGCGGGGCCAGCGGCATCACGAACAACGCGAATGCGGCGAACAATGCGCCGGTCAGGAAATACGGGCGGCGACGACCCAGCCGTGTCCAGGTCCGGTCGCTCATATGGCCGATAATCGGTTGCACGATCAGCCCGGTCAGCGGTGCAGCGACCCATAGCGCGGGCAGGCTGTCCATGCTCGCGCCGAGCGTCTGGAAGACCCGACTCATATTGGCATTCTGCAACGCGAACCCGATCTGGATCCCGAAGAAGCCGAAGCTGATGTTCCACAGGCCCCAAAAGCCCTGGCGCGGTTTTTCCATCGCGCGAATTCCTCTCACCCCGTTGACTTGAACGGACTTGCGCCGCTCTTCGTTGCCTATGGCTGGCAGCAAAGCGGGCCGGTCACAAGCCGCATACGAATGTAGCGGGTCAGGCGCTGCCCGAACTGTCGCGCACAACCAGCCGGGTCGGCAATCGCGTATCGGGTCCGTCGCGCTCCTCGATCTGCGCCAGCAGCGTCTCGACCAGGCGCTCACCGGCACCCCTGACGTCCTGCATCACCGTGGTGAGTGGCGGACGGGTCAAACTGGCGGCGGGGATGTCGTCGAACCCGACCACCGCTACGTCGCCCGGGATCGAGCGCCCTGCCTCGCCCAGCGCGCGCATCGCGCCGATAGCAATCAGGTCGCTCGCGGCAAAGATCGCGTCGAACTGCGCGCCCGAGCCGATCAAATCCTTCGCGGCGGCATAGCCTGCGGCTTCGGTAGTGATCGCATCGCGGCACAGTTTGGGGTCGGGCTCGATCCCAGCCGCCCGGAGCGCATCGCATAATCCCTGATAGCGGGCGGCGAATTCCGGGTAGTGTTCGTCGGAATGACCAAGGAACGCGATCCGCTTGCGACCGCGTTCGATCAGGTGCTCGCCCGCCGTTCTCCCGGCACCGTGGTTGTCCGAACCGATCGTCACCCCGGTGTCGTCGCTTGAGACCGAGCCCCAGCGCGCGAAGTGGGTTCCCTGGCGGTGCAACTGGTCGAGCCGTTCCTCGTAGAGCGTGTAGTCGCCATATCCGAGCAGGATCAGCCCGTCGGCGCGGTGGCTGTCCTGGTATTGGACGTGCCAGTCATCCTCCATCCGCTGGAACGAGATCAGCAGATCCAGCCCGCGATTGGCGCAGGCCCGAGTGATCGATCCCAGCATCGCCAGGAAGAACGGGTTGATCATGCTTTCGTCGGGCGTGGGGTCTTCGAAGAACAGCAGCGCGATCGTGTTCGAGCGCTGCGAGCGCAGCGAGCTGGCGTTCTTGTCGACGGTGTAATTGAGCTCGCGCGCGATTTTCTCGATCTTTTCGCGGGTAGCTTGGCTCACCGCCCGGTCGCCACGCAGCGCCCGGCTGACAGTCGGCTGCGAGACCCCCGCCAGATAGGCGATGTCGAAGCTCGTCGGCCTTCCCGTTGGCGCCCGCCCCATGTTTTCTCTCCAGGCTGACGGCGCAAACCGCGTCAAGCGCGCCATCTCGCACGCCCGTCTCTAAACCCTGGCGAACAAGGTGACAAACCGGGCAGGCATGCTGCGACGGGTAGTTCCAGCAGGTGCATCATTTGTGCAACATTTGTGCAACATCGCCCGCGCGCGCATCGCATGCGTATACGTATGCTATCTATCTTCCCGCCCGCCGACCTCCCTATTCGTAGTGTGTGCATGGCAGACCCGGCCAAAGTCCGGAAGCTGCCTGAGGATGAGGATCTGCCGGAAAGCGGGACATGGAAAGTCCCCGGCCCGGCGCAAACAGAGGGACTACCATGGCAATTCGCAGCAAGCTTGCTGGCGGGATCAGTGCAACCGCCTTCATCGTCGCCGGCCTGACGGTCAATCCGGCAATCGCCGCCGCGCAGGACGCGACGACCGCAACCACGGACCAGAGCCAGAACCAGGACGCGAACGACGTCGATACAGGTCAGGTCATCATCGTCACCGGGTTCGCAGCCTCGCTGCGCAGCGCGACGGTCAAGAAGAAGAACGCCGACGTGGTCGTTGAATCGGTCAGTGCCGAAGACATCGGGAAGCTGCCCGACAACGGCATTGGCGAATCGATCGCCCGCTTGCCCGGCGTTTCGGCCCAGCGTTCGGCCGGTCGTGCGAACATCATCTCGATCCGCGGCTTCGGCCCGGATTTCTCGACCACTACGCTCAACGGTCGCGAGCAGACCACAACCAACGACAGCCGTGCGGTCGAGTTCGACCAGTATCCGTCGGAAATCCTTTCCGGCGTCGATGTCTACAAGACCGCCGAAGCAGACCGTACCGCAGGCGGCCTCGTCGGTTCGATCGACCTGCGCACGATTCGCCCGCTCGATGCCAACAAGAAGATCCTCGCGATCGGCGCACGCGGCACTTATGTCGACCAGAAGCTCCAGCCGGGAACCAGCGACACCGGCTACCGCGTTTACGGCACCTATGTCGACCAGTTCGCCGACGACACGCTGGGCGTAGCGCTGTCGGCGGCCTACACCGACGAACCGTATCAGACCCGCGACTGGAACGCCTGGGGCTACGACCAGTATGGCCCCAACCAGTACGGCATGAGCGGCATCAAAACCTGGTTCGAATCCGACAAGCTCAAGAGACTGGGCGTCAATGGAACCATCCAGTACAAGCCCTCGGACACGATCGAGGTCACCCTCGATGGATTCTACTCGCACTTCGTCGACCGGATCGACCAGCGCGGCTTCGAAATGCCGATCCTCTACGGCGCGGGCGGTTCGACTGTTACCGCTTACACGGCTGGTCCGATCCCGGGCTACACTGCTGAGCTCGTCGATTCGGCTACCGTGACCGGCAAGCCTGTGATCGAAAACTACGCCAACGACCGCGTGGCTGATCAGTATTCTTTTGCCGGTAACCTCAAGTGGGACAACGACAGCGGCACCCGCGCTATGATCGACCTCAGCTGGTCGCGTACCGATCGTCACGACGACCGTCTCGAAACGACCGCTGGCCTTGGCCGCAACCTGGCCAACCCCACGGGCACGCTGACCTACCAGATGACCGATCATGGTCCGGAATTCACTTCGACTTACGACGGTGCCAGCTCGGCGCTGGTGCTGACCGATGTCGAAGGGTGGTCCGGATCGCCGGTTCAGGCCGGCTACGACAAGATCCGCAAGAGCAAGGACGACCTCAAGGAACTGCGCGCCGAGCTCGAGCATGACATCGATTTCGCGTTCGTGAAGTCGGTCAAGATCGGCGTCGACCATACCTACCGCCAGAAGTCGCTGACTCAGGACGAAGCGTTCCTCTCGCCGCCCAACGGCGCAGACACCGCGGCAATCCCCAGCAACCTGATCCTGGCGCCTGTCACGCTCGATCGCGGCCTCGGACAGATACTGGCTTACGACCCGCGCGTCCTCGTGGCGCAAGGGGTGCTGGACTACCTGCCGAACCCGTACGGCGCATCGCAGGCGTATGACGTCACCGAAGACGTGTGGACGCCTTATGTGATGGCCAAGATCGACAGCGATCTGGGCAACGGCAACTCGGTGACCGGCAACTTCGGCGTCCAGGCGATCCATACTTCGACTTCGTCGGCCGGGGCAGTCAATCCGACCGTCAAGGACAACTACTGGATGATCCTGCCGAGCATGAACGTGGCGTTCCGCAGCGCGGACGACTTGGTTCTACGCTTCGCCGTTTCGAAGGAAATGATGCGTCCGCGCCTCAATCAGATGAACAACATTGTCGGGTTCGGCGTCGACCAGACGCGCAACCCCCCGATCTACGTCGGTGGTGGCGGCAACCCGTTGCTTCGTCCGTACCAAGCGTGGGCATTCGACATGAATGTCGAAAAGTACTTTGGAAACAAGGGCTACCTGGCTGTCCAGGCGTTCTACAAGACACTGACGACGTACATCGATCCGTCGGGCTTCGACTTTGCCTACGACTATTCGCCCTACCCGACTCCTCCCGGTATCGTGCCGACCTCGCCAATCGGCCAGTTCAGCGGCCCGGTTAACACCAAGGGCGGATACCTGATGGGTCTTGAAGTGGCCGGCACCCTGCCGTTCGAGCTGATCACTCCGGCGCTTTCCGGGTTCGGCCTGACGGGTGGTGCAGGCTACACTGAAACGAAGGCGACCGATTACCTCGGCAACAGGACTGCGATCCCCGGTTACTCCAAGTGGGTCGGCAGCCTTACCGCGTACTACGAGAAGGGCGGGTTCAACCTGCGTGGCTCGATGCGCTATCGCAGCGGCTTCCTCGGCGACTTCGCGCTGTTTAGCGGTGGTCTCGATCGCCAGTACGTGCTGCCCGAAACGGTCTACGATGCTCAGATCGGCTACGACTTCCCGGACAGCTCGACGCTGCACGGCCTGTCGCTCTACATCCAGGGTCAGAACCTCACCGACCAGCGTTCGGCCACACTGGCCCAGGTCGGAGGGGAACAGGTCCCGGGCGCTTGGTTGAAGTACCAGACCTACGGTCGCCGCGTCGTCGCAGGCTTCACCTACAAGTTCTAGGAATGAGGCGAGGCACCCGATCGGTTTGACCGGTCGGGTGCACCGGTTCACTGAACTTGCGTCATGAACAGGCCCGCTCCTCTTGAGATAGTCGTCGCCGGCGGTGGTACCGCCGGATGGATGGCTGCTGCCGTGCTCTCCAGGTTTGTCGGCGAGGCGGCTTCGATCACGCTTGTCGAATCCGATGCGATTGGCACGGTCGGCGTAGGCGAAGCCACGATCCCGCAGATCCACAACCTGATAATCGGGCTAGGGATCGACCAGGCCGAATTCATGCGGGCGACCAACGCCAGCTTCAAGCTGGGGATTGAGTTCGCCGGTTGGTTGAAACCTGGCGAGAGCTACATTCACAGCTTCGGTTATGTCGGGCGCGGGGTCGGGCTTATCCCGTTCCGTCAGTTGTGGTTGAGGGGGCGTTCTCTCGGCGTCGCGGGGGACTATGGCGAATACAGCTACAACGTTGCCGCGGCCCGTGCCGGACGGTTCGCCAAGGGCGCCAATGGGCCGAACCAGCCCGAACTGGCTTATGCCTATCACTTTGACGCCACATTGTTGGCGAAGCTCCTCCGCGGCTATGCCGAGGAACGCGGCGTGGTCCGCGTCGAAGGCATGATCGAACAGGTCGAGCGCGATCCCGCTAGCGGGAATATCAATGCGCTCAAACTTAACGGCGATCGCCACGTCGCCGGACAGCTGTTCATCGATTGCACCGGGTTCCGCAGCCTTTTGCTCGGCGATACGCTGGGCGTTCCGTTCGAGGACTGGACCCACTGGCTGCCGTGCGACACCGCGGTGGCTGTTCCGAGCGACGGCGGCGGGCAGTTCCGGCCCTACACCCAATCGCTTGCCCGCCCGGCTGGTTGGCAATGGCGCATCCCGTTGCAGCACCGCACCGGTAACGGCCACGTGTTCTGCTCGCAATTCATGTCGGTCGACGAAGCGTCGACCCTGTTGCTCGCCAATCTCGAGGGCGAGGCTCTTGCCGATCCGCGCCCGATCCGCTTTACCACCGGCCATCGCCGGGAATTCTGGTCGCATAACTGCGTTGCGCTGGGGCTCGCCGCCGGGTTCATGGAGCCGCTCGAGTCGACCTCGATTCACCTGGTGCAGTCAGCGCTCGACCGACTGCTCAAGCTGTTGCCCAACGACCTGACAGACCTCTCCACAGCACGGGCGATGTTCAACCGCCTGTCCAACGGTGAATGGGCGCGCATCCGCGATTTCCTGATCCTGCACTACGTCGCCAACGCACGTGAAGGCGAGCCGTTCTGGGATCACTGCCGCGCAATCGAAATCCCCGAGACACTTGCCGAGAAAATGGCGCTGTTCGCAGAGTCCGGATTGCTGGTTCGCGAAGAGGATGAGCTGTTCCTCGACGACAGCTGGGGACAGGTGATGATCGGACAGGGCCTTGAGCCGCGCAACTATTCGCCGCTTGCCGACAACGTTCCGGGGGAAGACATCGGGCCGTTCCTGGCGAGCCTTGCCAAATCCACCAAGACACGCGCCCAGGCGATCCCGACGCATCGCGACTTCATCAACCAGATGCTCGGCTGTGCCGGAGAAGTGACCCAATGATCCGCCGTTTCGCTGCCTGCGCCTTGCCAACCCTCGCGCTTGCCATTGCCGCCCTGCCCGGCTGCGCCGCCGCGCAATCGGGGCCGGCATCGGGCATCACCGCCGACGACGATGCGAAGCAGGTGCTGGCCGACCTGCGCGCGCGCGTTCCCTCGCAGGAAGTGATCTATTTCGTGTTGCCCGACCGTTTCGAAGACGGCGATCCTTCGAACGACCGCGGAGGCCTCTCCGGCGGCCGGCTCAAGACCGGCTACGACCCGACCAGCAAGGGTTTCTTCCACGGCGGCGACCTGAAGGGGCTGACCGAAAAGCTGCCCTACCTTCAGGATATGGGCATCACCGCGATCTGGTTCGCGCCGATCTTCCAGAACAAGGTGGTCCAGGGCAATCCGGGTGACGAAAGTGCCGGCTATCACGGATACTGGGTGACCGACTTCACCCGGCCCGACAGCCACTTCGGCACCAAGGCTGATTTCAAGGCGTTCGTCGATGCGGCTCACGCGCGCGGGATGAAGGTCTACATGGACATCATCACCAACCACACCGCCGACGTAATCCGCTACCGGGACGGCGACGCCAACGACTACAAGTATCGCAGCCGCGGCGACTTCCCCTATTCGCGGGAAGGCGGATTGGATGGAAAGCCGATCAATCCCGGCTTCATGGGCGACACGATCTCGACGCCCGAGAACTTCGCGCACCTGACCAATCCCGACTGGGCTTACAAGCCGTACGTCCCGGCGGACGAGAAGAACATCAAGGTCCCTGCCTGGCTCAACAATCCGATCTACTACCACAACCGCGGCAACAGCACGTTCACCGGCGAAGACAGCCGGTTCGGAGATTTTTCCGGGCTTGACGACCTGTTCACCGAGAACCCGTTCGTCCGCCAGGGGATGATCGACATCTACTCAAAGTGGATCGACGATTACGGGATAGACGGGTTCCGTATCGACACCGCGCGGCACGTCGATCCCGGCTTCTGGCAGGTGTTCGTGCCCGCGATCATGGCCGACGCGCACAAGCACGGCATCCCCAACTTCACGATGTTCGGCGAGGTCTACAAGGACGTGCCCGATAACGGCTACATCGCGCAGTACACTCGCCGCGACAAATTACCCGCCGTGCTCGATTTTGCGTTCCAGGCGGCGATGCGCGACATCCTTGGCCGCAACCAGGGTACAGTGGTGCTGGCGCACATGTTCGACGGCGACGTGCTCTACCAGGGCGGCGAGAAAGCGGCGCTCAACCTGCCCACGTTCCTCGGCAATCACGACATGGGTCGGTTCTCCACGCTCATCAAGCATGACATGCCCGACATCTCGCAAGACGAGCTGCTCAAGCGCGTGATGCTGGGGCACGCTATGCTGCTGACGCTTCGCGGCGCGCCGGTGATCTATTACGGCGACGAGCAAGGCTTTGTCGGCGGAGGTGGCGACCAGTTGGCGCGCGAGGACATGTTCCCGTCGAAAACGGCTGTCTACAACAGCGAAAATCTGATCGGCACCGATGCTACAACAGCCAACGCCAACTTCGACGAAAGCCATCCGCTCTACCGCCTGATCGCCCAGCTTTCGGCTCTCCGGCGTGCACACCCCGCGCTGACTCTCGGGCTGCAGAAAGTCCGCCACTACGAACAGACCCCCGGCGTTTTCGCTGCGAGCCGGTTCGATCCCGAGACCGGGAACGAAATCGTGCTGGCGTTCAATACGACTGGCAAACCGCGCAGCGCGAACGTCGTGGTCGGCTACGACGCGCGTACGTTCAATACTCTCTCGGGCACGTGTCCCGCGAAAGTATCCGCGCCGGGCAGCGCGAAGTTCGACCTGCCTGCGTTCGGCTGGGCGGTCTGCCAGGTCAGCGAGACCACCGAGTGAACCGCATGGAAAGCCTTGCCTCTGGCGATCAGGCCGGCGCAGCATTGCCGTGGTGGAAAGGCGCGTCGATCTACCAGATCTACCCGCGCAGCTTCATGGACGCGAACGGCGACGGGATCGGCGACCTTCCCGGAATCACCAGCCGGCTCGACTATGTCTCAAAGCTCGGGGTCGATGCGATCTGGATCAGCCCGTTCTTTACCAGTCCGATGAAGGACTTCGGCTACGACGTGGCCGATTACTGCGATGTCGATCCGATTTTCGGAACCCTTTCGGACTTCGATGCTTTGATTGCCCGGGCCCACGAGCTTGGGCTCAAGGTGCTGATTGACCAAGTTTATTCGCACACCTCGGACGAACATCCGTGGTTTGCCGCCAGCCGCGCAGACAGAACCGGTCCCAAGAATGAGTGGTATGTCTGGGCGGATGCCAAGCCCGACGGGTCGCCGCCGTCGAACTGGCAGTCCGTGTTCGGGGGTCCTGCGTGGACGTGGGATGCCCGACGCGGACAGTATTACCTGCACAACTTCCTCGCCGCCCAACCGCAACTCAACATGCACAATGCGGCGGTGCAGGACGCCGTGCTGGGGGTGATGCGGTTCTGGCTCGAGAAGGGAGTCGACGGGTTCCGCATCGACGCACTCAACTTCGCGATGCACGACCCCGCGCTGACCGACAATCCTCCCGCCCCGCCAAGCGATCGGCCGCGCAGTCGGCCGTTCGATTTCCAGCTCAAGAAATACAACCAATCGCATCCCGGCATTCCCGGCTTCATCGAGCGGATCCGGGCGCTGACCGACGAGTTCGGTGCGGTGTTCACGGTTGCAGAAGTCGGCGGGCAGGAAGCCGAAGCGGAAATGAAGGCGTTCACCGCTGGTGAAACGCACCTCAATTCGGCCTACGGGTTCAACTTCCTCTATGCCGATCGCCTGAGTTCGCAACTCGTCTGCGCGGCGCTGGCCGAATGGCCCGACGAACCGGGCATCGGCTGGCCGAGCTGGGCGTTCGAGAACCACGACGCACCACGCGCCCTCAGCCGTTGGTGCTCGCCCGCGCAGCGCGAGCCGTTCGCGCGGCTCAAGGCGCTTCTGCTGATGGTGCTGCGCGGCAACGCGATCATCTACCAGGGCGAAGAGCTCGGCCTGACGCAGGTCGATATCCCGTTCGAGCAGTTGCACGATCCCGAAGCGATCGCCAACTGGCCGCTGACGTTGAGCCGTGACGGCGCGCGAACGCCGATGCCATGGATCGCCGATGCGCCGGACGCCGGATTCGGCTCGACCAGCCCATGGCTGCCCGTCGGGGCCGAAAACGCCGGGCGCGCGGTCGACGTGCAGGACGCCGATCCGGCTTCGCTGCTGGCGCATACCCGCGCGATGCTCGCACTGCGCAATGCCTACCCCGCCCTGCATCATGGATCGGTGAGCCAGTGTCGCGCTGACGGCGAGCTGCTGGTCCTCGAGCGCCAGGCGGTTGGCGAAACCGTCCGGGTGCTGGCCAACTTCGGCGACCAGTCGCTCGACATCGCGGACGCGGATGCGTCCGGCGAGGTTATCGCGGCGATCAACGGCGCGACCGCAACCGTCCTTCCCGCATTTGCCGCCCTGGTGACCCGCTCATGACCATTGCCCGCCTTATCGCGGCGTTCCTCGCCTCGTTCCTGTTCGTTTCGGTCGCCCATGCCGCGAGTGTGACTTCGCCCGATGGCAAGATCGTCGTGACGGTCGATGTCGATGGCGAAGGCGTGCCGTATTACACCGTCGATCATGACGGGAAGCACGTGCTGCTGAAATCGCAGTTGGGCTTCGATTTCACCGACGAGAATCCGATGCGCCGCGGGTTCAAGGTGGTCGGCGAGACGACCGATAGCGCCGACACTCGCTGGGAGCAGCCGTGGGGCGAGCGGCAGTGGATCGCCGACAACCACAACGAACTCGCGGTTACATTCGAGCAAGGCGATGCAGACCACCGCCGCTTCACCATGCGCGTGCGCGCGTTCGACGACGGGATCGGGTTTCGCCTCGAATTCCCCGGCCGCGCCAACAAGCCGGTCACCCGGATTGCGCAGGAACTGACCGAGTTCAATCTTGCCGAAGACGGCACCGCGTGGTCGATTCCCGGCGGCGACTGGAACCGTTACGAATACATCTATTCGAAGACCCCGATCAGTGCGCTCAGCCAGGTGCATACGCCGGTGACGATGAAGCTGGCCGACGGAACTTACCTGTCGTTCCACGAAGCCGCGCTGGTCGACTATTCGGGCTACCGGCTGTGGCGGGTCGACGGGCTGCGCTTCCGCACCGAGCTGGCACCCTCGTCGCGCGGCGCGAAGGTCGTGCGCACCGGGGCGTTCCACACCCCGTGGCGTACCGTACTTATCGCCGACAGCCCGAGGGGCCTGTTCGAGAGCAACATCGAATTGAACCTCAATGAACCCAACAAGCTCGGCGATGTGAGCTGGGTCCACCCTCAAAAGTTCATCGGCATCTGGTGGGACATGCACCTCAACCACTGGACCTGGAACAGCGGGCCGAACCACGGCGCGACGACCGAACACACCAAGGAATATATCGATTTCGCCGCCAAGCACGGCTTCCGCGGCGTGCTGGTCGAAGGCTGGAACAAGGGTTGGGACGGCGTCTGGTTCGGCAACGGCCGCGAATTCAGCTTTACCGAGGCTTATCCCGACTACGACCTCAAGGCAGTGACCGATTATGCCCGCAAGAAAGGCGTCCACATCATCGGGCATGACGAGACCGGCGGCAACATCGCCAATTTCGAAGCGCAGATGGATGCTTCGTTCGCGATGGACCAGAAGCTCGGCATCGAAGCGGTCAAGACCGGCTATGTCGCCGATGCCGGCGGGCTGATCAGCTGCAACGCGGACATCCACGATCCATGCAAGGGTGAGGTGTTCGAATGGCACGATGGCCAGCGTTCGGCCCAGCACCATATCGCTGTCGCGCTCGATGCAGCGAAGTACCACGTCTCGATCGATGCGCACGAGCCGATCAAGGACACCGGCCTCCGCCGCACCTACCCCAACCTCGTTGCCCGCGAAGGTGCGCGCGGAGCGGAATACGACGCGTGGGGCGTGCCCAAGAACCCGCCGAGCCACGTGCCGACGCTGGTGTTCACCCGGCTGCTTTCCGGGCCGATGGATTACACCCCGGGCGTGCTGTCGCTGGTCGGGCGCGACAATACCCCGATCCCCTCCACCATCGCGCGCCAACTGGCCTACTACGTGGTGATCTATTCGCCGCTGCAGATGGCCGCCGACACGATCGAGAACTTGGCCAAGTATCCAAAGGAGCTGGCGTTCATCGAGCAAGTCCCGGTCGACTGGTCGCAAAGCCTGCTGCTCGACGGCAAGATCGGCGAATACGCGGTGATCGCCCGCAAGGACCGAAATTCCGATGCGTGGTATATCGGCGGCGTGACCGATTCGACGCCCCGCGCCCCTGCCGTCAGCCTCGATTTCCTCGATCCCGGTCGCACCTATACTGCGAAGATCTGGCGCGACGGCGATGGCGCTGACGGACTGGGGAGCCAGGATGCCAAGCACCGCATCGCCATCGAAACCCGGACAGTGAAGGAGGGCGACACGCTGGCGATCCCGATGGCAGCCGCCGGTGGCTACGCAGTGGCGATCGTCCCGGCGAAGAAATGAGCGAACCCACCCCGCCCCGGGTCGTCATCCTTGGCGGCGGAAGCGCGGGGTGGATCACTGCTTGCCTTATCCACCAGGCCTGGGGGCCGAAAGGCGGCAGCGTCACCCTGGTTGAGAGCCCGCAGATCGGAATCATCGGTGTGGGCGAAGGCTCCACCCCGCAGCTCAAGGCGATGTTCGACCATCTCGGGATTGCCGAAAGCGAGTGGATGGCGGCCTGCGATGCGACATACAAGCTCGGCATCCGCTTCACCGGGTGGAGCGAACGGCCCGGATTCGAGAGCTATTTCCACCCTTTCCCCGGCCCGGTCGACCTGCATACCGAACCCGGCTTCACCCACGCCTGCGCGCTTGCACGGCGCGGGTTCGACGTGCCGACCCGGCCCGACGACTGGTTCCTTGCCGCAAAGCTGGCGGAAGATCGGAAAGTGCCGCATCCGGCATCGAACTTCCCGTTCGCGCCGAGCTATGGCTATCATTTCGATGCCCACAAGCTCGGCGGATTCCTGTGCGAGTGGGTGGTGCCGCAAGGCGTCACGCACCTCGAGCACAAGGTCGAGCACGTCGAGCTGGCGGATAATGGCGACGTCGCAGCGCTGGTGTGCGAGGGCGGCAAACGGATCGAAGGGGACCTGTTCGTCGATTGCTCGGGCTTTGCCGGGGTGTTGGCACAAAAGGCACTTGGCTCACGGTTCATCCCGTTTGCCGAAAACCTGTTCAACGATCGTGCGGTGGTGATGCCGACCGCGCACGATGGCCCGGTTACTCCGCAGACCGAAAGCATCGCGATGCGCGCTGGGTGGCGCTGGAAGATCCCGCTGACGACACGGGTGGGCAATGGATACGTCTATTCCTCAGCGCACATTTCCGACGACGAGGCCGAGGTCGAGCTGCGTGCCGCGTGTGGCAGCGAAGCCGAAGCACGGGTGCTCAAGATGCGTGTGGGCCGGGTCGAGCACAGCTGGACACGCAATTGCCTCGCCACCGGGCTCAGCCAAGGGTTTATCGAGCCGCTCGAAGCGACCGCGCTGCATATCGTGGTGTTTACCGCGTTCGAATTCATTCACGCATACGAAAGCGGCGGGTTCACCGCGCAGCACCGCGACGCATTCAACGAACGCACCGCCGCCCGCTATGACGGAATACGCGATTACATCGTCGCGCATTACCGGATGAACCAGCGGACCGACACGCCCTACTGGCGCGAGAACGCCGTCAACCAGAACCTGTCCGACGGCCTCAAGGCGATGATGACGGCGTGGTTCACGCAAGGCGATATCGGGCAGGCCAACTATCAGGCCTATGGAGAGCAGCCGGCCTATCCCGCGATGAGCTGGCACGCACTTCTTGCCGGATACGGGACGTTTCCGCCGCCCGAGAAGTTCCAGCCGCTACCCGAAGGCGTGCCCGATGGCGATCCGGCGGGTGTTACCGCGCTGCTCGAAGCGTGCGCGACGAATTTCCCGGACTACGACCCGCTCGGCTAGCGTTTCGCCGGGCGTACGCTGCCGCGCTCGACCAGCCGCACCGGCACCCGGCGCGGCACTTCGGGCAATTCGTCTTCATCGCCGCAAACATGGGCGACCAGCACCCTGCCCGCTTCGGCGAAGTCCGGCTCGATCGTGGTGAGCGGGGGATGCGCGTGCTCGCCAGCGGCGAGCCCGTCGAACCCGACGACTCCGACATCGTCCGGCACGATGATTCCGTCACGCCCGAGCTGCTCGAGCACGCCAAGTGCAAGCGCGTCGTTCGCGGCGAAGATGCCGTCGGGTCGATCGCGCTGCGCCAGCAAATCCGCCGCCGCCCTGCGACCCGCTTCGACCCGGTCGTCACCGTCAGCGCGATACGGCTCGGCCGGTTCCAAGCCTGCCGCCACCAGCGCATCGCGATAGCCTGCGTACCGTTCGGCGAACTGCGGGTGGATCGCATCGACCGTGCCGACGAATGCGATCCGCCGATAGCCAGCCGCCAGCAACCGCTCGACCGCGATCCGCGCGCCGGCGCGATTTTCCGCACGTACCCAGCGCCCGTCGTCAAACGGTGCCCCCCAGAACACGCACGGGCCCTGCGGCCCTGCCTCTTCGAGGTCGGCCCACGCGGCGCGGTTGACGCTCGTGCCCATCACCACCAGCCCGTCGGCCTGACCGCTGGCGACGAAATTCCACGAATAGTGCTCGTCTTCGGACTGGAACGAAACCAGCGACTGGTACCCGCGATCGGCGGCGGCAGCGCAGGTGCTGCCGAGAAGCGCGTAGTGGAAGGCGCTCACCCGCGTCGGGTCGTAGCCGCTGCGCCCGACGACCACGATCGCCAGCGTACCCGTCCGCCCGCTACGCAATCGTGCCGCACGCGCATCGATGTGATAACCTAGGTCGCGCGCGGCCTGCTCCACCCGCATCCGTGTCTCGGGCGTGATCGCGGGCGAACCGGCAAGCGCACGGCTGACGGTCGACTGGCTGACGCCTGCCGCTTCCGCAACGTCGATCGAAGTTACCCGGCCCCGCCCCATCACATCCTCAGTTGTACTTCACGCCCGGCAGGCCCTGCCCGCCGTCGGCAATGAACGCGTTTACCCGTCTTTCGAGCGTCGGCAAAGGTACCGAGCCGAGCGACAGCACGATATCGTGGAACTTGCGAATATCGAATTTCGTTCCAAGCGCCTTTTCCGCCTTCGCACGCATCCGCAGGATCGTCATCTCGCCCAGCTTGTAAGCCAGCGCCTGTCCCGGCCACGAGATGTACCGATCGACCTCGGTTTCGACTTCATGGCGCGAGAGCGCGGTGCGGTCGGCAAGGTAGGCGATCGCCTGTTCGCGGCTCCAGCCGTAGTGGTGGATGCCGGTATCGATCACCAGCCGCGCGGCGCGCCACATCGAATAGCTGAGCTGCCCGAAGCGCTCCTCGGGCGTGCGATAGATGCCCATCTCGTTGCCGAGATATTCGCTGTAGAGCCCCCAGCCCTCGCCCATGCCGGAGAAATAGACGTTGCGGCGGAACGGCGGGATATCGCCGCCTACTTCGGCCTGAAACGCCATCTGGAAACTGTGCCCCGGTTCGCATTCGTGCATCGTCAGCACGGGAATGTTGTACAGCGGGCGAGCCGGCAGGTCGTAGGTGTTCATCATGCACGCGGTGTAGCCGCCCCGGCCCGAGGTATAGAACGGCGCGAGCGCAGGCGGCACCGGCACGATGGTAAACCGGTGGCGCGGCAGGAACCCGAAGAAGTTGGCGATCTGCCCGTCGACCCGCTTCGCGGTGTAGGCCGATACTCCCATCAATTGGTCGGACGTCTTGGCGATGTACTGCGGGTCGCTCCGCAAATGCTCGTTGAACTCGGCAATCGTCCCTTCGAAGCCCATCTCAGCCATGATGCCGTGCATCTTTGCTTCGATACTCGCCACTTCGTCGAGCCCGATCCGGTGGATCTGCTCCGGCGTCAGGTCGAGCGTGGTGTATTGGCGGATCTGCTGGCGGTAATACGCCTTGCCGTCGGGCATCGCTTCGGCGGCGAGCGTGGTCCGGGCGTGGGGAATGTACTCGTCGCGCAGGAACGCCAGCAGGTTTTGGTAGGCTGGTGTGACGTCGTCCATTATCGCCGCTCGGCCCTCCGATTCAAGGCGTGCCTTGTCGGCATCCGAAAACTGCGCAGGCATCCGATCGAAAGCGGCCCAGAACGGACTCTTCTCCGGATCGTCGACCACGAACACCGCCAGGCTCGCATCGCGGCCCTTGAGCGTCACTTGCGGCACCGAGAATCCGCGGGCGAGCCCGGCGCGCGCGTTGGCGATTTCCTGCGCGAAGAAGCGCGGCAACGCCTGCATCCGGGCGATGTAGTCGTCGTATTCCTTGACCGTACGAAAGCCGTCGGACGAATCCCAGTAGGTCCAGAAATTCGAATCCGAATTGAACGGCATCTCCCATTCGGAAAACTTTGCCTCGCCGATCCGCTCCTGCAGCAGGGCGCGCAACACATCGGCATTGTCGTGCTGGACGGGCGAGAGCTGCGCTGGATCGATCGCATCGAGCCGTGCGAGGTATTCCTTCGCTTTCGCCGCCCGCGCGCGCTCTGCTAGCGGGGTGACCGACGGGATCGTCGGACCTTGCTCGGTGGTGCCGTCGGGGTTTTCGATCAGGCCCTGGTCGGCGACCTGCCACTTCCAGTAATCGGTATAGAGTTTCGTCAGCGCGGCGTCGGCAGCAGATGGCTTTGCGGTAGTGGCATCAGTAGGGGCATCCTGCGCCAAAACCGGCGCGGCGAAGCACAGCGCGGCAACGGCGATCCATGTGGCAATTCGCATGGCGGTGAGTGCTTCCCCCTCGTTCGGCGCGGTTCTGCGCTGGCTCTGCGCAAGTGTCAAACTCCAATCTTTTCGGTTCATTTTCTTTCCTACATGAACCTATTTGGATAATTAATCGCACGAATCATCTCTCTGCGGGAGCGCCCCATGCCCATTCTCGAAGCCCTGATCGGCCCGATTTCCTCGCTCATCGACAAGATCATCCCCGACAAGGAAGCCCAGGCCAAGGCCAAGCTCGCGCTGATCGAACTGCAGGGCACGCAGGAACTCCAGACGATCCAGACCCGGCTTTCTGCGATCGTTGCCGAAGCACAATCGAACGACCCGTGGACCAGCCGCGCCCGCCCCAGCTTCCTCTACGTGATGTACGCGATGATCCTGTGGGCATTGCCGATGGGCGTGCTCGCCGCATTCAACCCGGCCGCGGCGAAGGACATCGCCAGCGGAATGAACGCTTACCTCGGCGGCCTGCCCGAGCCACTCTATGCGCTCTTCGGCACCGGCTACCTCGGCTACACCGCAGCGCGGCAATGGGGGAAGGCAAAGGGGACCGACAAATAGCCCACACTAATCGACCAGCTACCACTTGACGTAAATCTCGGAAAATGCAGAACTAACAATCTGGGCCGCGCACAAGCAGGGAGAGCCGATCATGGCCACCCGTCCGCGGTTTCCTTTGTTCCATCGGCTCGATCGCAAGGCGGTGCTTGTGTGCACCGCAATCGTCTTTGGCGCGATCGCGTCCGGCTTCATCTACGACATGGCGGTGCGCGCCAGTTTCAACCCGCTGGAATATCCGTGGTACGTGCACGTCCATGCACTAACCTACAGTTCGTGGCTCGTGTTGCTGGTGTGGCAAGTGACGATGGTGCGCACCGGCAACATCGAAACCCACAAGCGGTTCGGGCGGCTGGCGCTGGTGATTCTGCCGCTGATGCTCGTTACCGGGCCGATGGTTGCGATCATGTCCCGCGAGGCGATGCCCGACCCGGATCCGGGAAACCTGACATTCATGAGTACCCAGTTCACCAACGTACTGGGCTGCGTACCGCTGCTGTTCGCAGGCTACCTGCTGCGCCGCGATCCCGCGACGCACAAGCGGCTGATGCTGATGGGGTCGATCGCGATTACCGAGCCGGGGTTCAGCCGGATCCTCCATCATCCGCTCTACGAGTGGCTGGGTGACGGTGTGGCGCGCTACTATTTCGAAACGTACCCCGGAACCCTGCTGTTGATGCTGGCGGTGGCGGCCTACGACCTGCGGACGCGCGGAAGGCTGCATCCGGCGTGGATCTTCGCCTTCTGCTGGGTTTTTGCGAACGAATGGCTTGCATCGTGGTTATATTACCAGGACGGTTTCTGGCTCAGCTGGATGCGCGCACTGACCGGACACTAGGGGGCGCAATTCGCCTCCTAGAAATTGCGTGATTGAACGTCCGGAATGGGGTGGAAAGCGGACATTTGGCTATTCATATGCGTCCGCTGGAAGCGATAGGTCGATACTACGCAGTGCCTGTAGGCAATCGTCTCTTTCAATCTGCAGTTCGGCATCACGAACTTTCTCGACAGCCTCAATGGCTCGCACCTTGTAGTGCATAAGCCAGTTCTTGCCTGGTGAAGGGATAGGCGCGCTGCACACGATGTATAGCAAGAACTTCTTTGGTCCCCTTTGATCTTGTAGCGACCTCAAAACATTGGACGGTCGATTCAAGAGGGCCAGCCCCAAATCGGTGGTAAGCTCTTCCGAATATCCGCCGTCTGCATACTGCTTGAGCTCTAAAGCAACCTGAAGCCAATCGGGCTTCCCGGTTGCGATCTGATCAGTAACAAACCCCCACTCGTCTGGATCATTGTAGAGCCTCTCCGCGTAGACCGCTGCGTCTGCAAGCTTGAGTCGCTCCATCACATGCTTGGCGCTCGTTGAGGCATGACTGGATTTGTTCGCCATTATTCCGGGAGCCAGAACAATCAGAGCGCTAGCAATGAGTGGTCGCGCGAGCTTCATGGGGCGTGGTTATCCTCCCCTATGCGTCTCTTCAAGCGGATCACGTGGCGTCTCGTATCGGGTCGTTAGCGGCTGGTCCGGTTTTGGGTGACAAGCTGACTGTCAGCCAGGTCACGTTTGGGGTGGAAAGCGGACACTGGCTCCTCGATGTCAATGGTTCAAGAATTCAAGAGGAGCAGCA
Source organism: Tsuneonella mangrovi (assembly GCF_002269345.1). Taxonomy (NCBI): domain Bacteria; kingdom Pseudomonadati; phylum Pseudomonadota; class Alphaproteobacteria; order Sphingomonadales; family Erythrobacteraceae; genus Tsuneonella; species Tsuneonella mangrovi. The sequence goes on along the minus strand of NZ_CP022889.1, from coordinate 2,658,526 downwards.
AGAACAGGAACGAACACAAGGGTATTCCAAACCGACCGGCAAGCTATGATCCGCCAATTTCCCTATTTTCTGGTCGTGCGACGGCAATACAAGCGCTCCAACTCCTTTTCCACTTGATGCATGCCTGAAGCACTTTCTGTCGCCAAAGCGATGGGACGACCACCAAGCTTGGCATTTTCGGTGTTTAGGAAGGCGATCGCAGCTTCTTTACCTAGCGCATGGAAGGCCAGCGTAACTATGCCGCCTTGTCTAACTGCCTTATGATGTGGAAGAGGATGTTTAATTGGGCGCTTACTCGAATATACTCTTAGGGCACTAGTCTTGTCATTGCTCATGAGAAATTCCAGTTCCTTAGAGGTTTACAACGCATTTCTGATGACTGGTTTTTGCATCGATTAGATTGGATACGATCTTTAAACTTGGCAGAGATTTCCCATCATTACACGATCCAAGTTGGTGCAGATTTCGCGTCCGATTTGCCGTTGATTGGCGACAACATCTTCGAGCGTTGGCCGATCTGAAATTTGAAGCGCGGCCAACTCGTGCGAAAATCTGCTAGCTGTCACACCAGCTAATCAGCCGCGCTGATTGCGAGCCTGCTCTTTCCTGATCTGGTCAAGGTCTGGCGCGCGCCTCAAATTAATTGCCCGCAAATCCGGATGTGAATTATTGATCTCGTAGCTGTATCGCTCGCTCACCAGCAGTGCGCCCGAGCTGCCGCTACGAGCCAACTGTTGAAATGAGATAACCGCGCCGCCGTGCTCGGGAGCGATAGTTCCGGTGCCGGTCGATGCTTCGTAAACCCTGATCCTGCCATAGTAGGTCATCGGTCGTTCCTTCCAGTGCAATTGCGGCCCGTCAGGATTGAACGAGCTGCGACTAAGAGGCGGAACTGAAGGAAAAGGCTTCACTATGCGGGAAGCACGGGACCGTCGATTTCGACTGAGAGCTTTGGGTTAAATAGGAGGATAGCTCGGCCTTTTCAAGCTCAGCTCCCGCGCAAGACGATAGCCGCTATGCTGCCGGCCCCTACAGGATTGCATGTTAAGCAATATTGGTGAGCGTTGAACACCTCCGTCGGTCACGAAGCGGACTGACCACTGGGGGCTCGATCAATTTTCGCTGCCAAAATCTGTTTCTGCTTCACGGCGTGCAGCGCGCTCATATTCGGCCTTCGCGCGATCTAATTTTAATTTGCGGGCCTGGTTCGCCAATTCTCGCCATGACTTCTCGGCGCGAAGGTGCCGCTCCTTGACGTTCTGAAGCGTGGCCACTTCAGCTTCGTGAGCCGCTTCGCTTGCGCGGGCATCGTAGAACTCGAAAGTCTGGTTCACGTCCTGGCCTCCAAACACGTTTGTTCATCAAGACTGCGTGTCCCTCCTACGCACCGGGTCGCACAAGTACGCAGGAGGGACTCTGGCAGGCCGTTCAGTCGGCGGTAGACAGGTTAACTGCACTCACCTTGCCGTTTCGGCCGGTCTCGACCTCGAAATTGAGGCGCTGGTCCTTGTTAAGAGTGGTCATGCCTGCCGCCTGCACGGCAGTGACATGCACGAAGCTGTCGGGGGAACCGTCGTCAGGCTGGATGAAGCCATAACCCCTGTCAGCATTGAAGAATTTTACAGTACCGGTTGTCATTTCGCTTCCTTTCAAGAAACGTTTGTAGCCGGACCGCGAAATTGCGGGCCGGGTTCGTGCGTCAAGTCGTCAATTGAAAGGAGTTCGTCGTATTGAAGGCGCGAAAACCGGAAAGGTCCAATTTTTCGCCAAGCGTCGATACCCGTCGAAATTCAACGAGAGCAAGATCTGTATGGCAGGTCCGGCTGGGGTTAGATAGTCGTTCTTGACTCCACCCTGAGAGCAGCAGATTTGGCGAACTGCGCATTGCTCCAGGCGCAGGCCGCTGCAGCGCCCAATCCGTGCTGAAACTCGCTGATTCTATTCGCAATACGAGAGGCCTTTTCGAGTTTCGCGATCCGTTCGTCGTGGCTCGTCGCGGACTCGGCGCCAAAGAGGGCACGCTGGTGTGCGGCATATTCGAGGTTCAGGTCCATGTCAGTTTTCCTGCGTCGGCTAGATGCTGGGGCATGGCCAGGGGATTGAGGTACGTGGTCAATCGACCATCGTCGCAACTAGGCGTCGAAGTTCGGTGATCGGGATCGAGGCAGAGACGGAAATATGGGCCAATTCGTTTCGTAATTGGACCGCGTCGGAGCTCGAAGATGGTCTGGGGCATGCAGTGTTGCCCATATTCTTCTGATACATTTTTCAGATCGGCAGGCGTCCCCTGCCACCTTTGCAATAGTGTTAGCGCCTGAAGCCGCGCCTGCGTGCGCCGGAGGGCCCTTGCCCTGGCGTACGCTCGCGGAAGACAATCCGACCCTTTGTGAGATCGTAAGGCGTCATTTCGACGTGCACACGGTCTCCTACGACCGAACGAATACGATAACGGCGCATTTTCCCTGCCGTGTAGGCAATTATGCGATGCTCATTGTCGAGTGTTACGCCGAAGCGACCATCAGGCAGGATCTCGTCGATCTCACCTTCCAACATAATGAGTTCTTCTTTTGCCAACCGAATTCCTCACGCGCAAAAATTTCCCGCGAACGGGCGAATCCCGTGTCGGAGCCATGCTGCATGAAAGGAAAAAAAGGGCCGCTCTAACGGCAATCGAATTCCGTCGCAGGCGACGATAGCAATTTCCATATAGTCGAATGTAAAAAAATTGCAAGTGGGACCACGGCGGAACGACCGGGTTACGAGCGCAGGAGCGTCTCCTTTCGGGTCGTTAGCAGACTGGCAAGTTTCGGACGATTTTCCCGGGTAACCGCCATTCCCATCGCACCGGCTTGACCACGTGGCCCGGCTTCAGCGCAAATTCAGGCGGCCACCGCTATCGCGCCCACAGGTTGCCTTCCCCGTCGAAAAATGGAAAAAGCGCTTTCGGTCCTCGTGCAGGGCCGGACATTGCGTGCGTGCGATCGCTCCGGCGATTGCTTTCTCGCCTGGCGAGATCCGTGTGGGGCTCCGTTCCTCGTACTCTGTGCGCATCCCAGTTTTGCCAGTCCGAGCGGGCTTTGCCTGCGATGGCCGGTTTTGTGTTGAAGCCATAAGTGAAGTCATACGGAGTCGTCTCAATGAAATTTGCCAAGATCGCAGTCGCCGCCGCCCTCGCCACCGCCGCCCTGCCAGGCGTTGCCTACGCCCAGGACGTCACCACCGGAGCGACCGTCTATGGTCCCAACGGCAACCCTGTCGGAACGGTCGAGAGCGTTACCGGCGGCGTCGTCACGCTCGATACCGGCGCGCACAAGGCCCCGCTGCCGACCAGCGCGTTCGGCAAGAGCGACAAGGGTCCGACGATCACCGTCACCAAGGAACAGCTCGACAACATGATGGCCCAGATCGAAGCCCAGGCCGCCGCCAAGCGCGATGCCGCACTGGTCGTCGGTGCAGCCGCCAAGTCGGCTGACGGCCAGGATGCCGGCACCATCAAGTCGGTCGACGCCGACGACATCGTGCTCGAAACCGCCGAAGGCCCGGTCGCGCTCAAGCGCCAGTTCTTCGCCGTAGATGCCAGCGGCACGCTGGTCGCCCGCTACACCAAGGCGCAGCTGGTTGCCGCCGCTTCGGCGGGCGGAAGCGACGCGAGCGGAAGCGAAGCCGCGCAGTAAGCACTGGCCAGGCACCACTGGCGCCTGCGACCAATCCGAACAGGCCGGGAGCGGGATGCCGCTTCCGGCCTTTCGCTTGCCCGGTCAGAAGCGATTGTCCTTGGGGAAACCGCGCGGAGGCAAGCGGCCTGCGGCACCGCGAGCGACCTTCCATTCCCACACGTTTTCCTCGGTCCGCGTGCGCCCGCTTTCGCCGCCCATTGCCCAGCTGAGGCCATCGTCGAGCTTGAAGCTGATCGCATCGGAGAGGCCACCGTCGCGATAGCGCTGCAGCGTCACCCCCTGCCCGCGCGCTAGGACCGGCAGTTCCTCGAGGTTGAACACCACCAGCTTGCGGTTTTCGCCGACCACTGCGACGTGATCGTGTTCGCCCGCGATCTCGCGCACGACGCACAGCTTTACGCCGGGCTTGAGATTGACCACCTGGCGGCCCTTGCGGGTCTCTGCCAGCAGCTCGTCGGTATCCGCCGCAAAGCCCTTGCCGTTGGTCGCCGCGAGCAGCAGCTGGCCCTTCGGCTTGTGGACCAGCGCGGCGACTATGTTCGCTTCGGGATCGATGTCGACCATCCCGCGAACCGGCTCGCCGAAACCGCGCGCGCCCGGCAACTTGTCCGCGCCGAGGGTAAAGAACCGGCCGTTGTCGGCCGCGATCAGCAGCTTGTCGGTCGTTTGCGCGTGGAGGACGAAGGCCGGTCCGTCGCCCTCCTTGTATTTCCATTCCTGGTCGAGCGGCAGGTGCCCGCTTGCCCCGCGGATCCAGCCGCGCTGCGACAGGATCACCGTTACCGGCGCTTTCTCGATCATCGCGTCGGGGTTGAATTCAACCGTCGGCGATGCCTCGGCAATCGTTGTGCGCCGTTTACCGAGCGCGGTATCCTCGGCGTAATCCTTGCGTAGCGCCGCAAGGTCGCGTTTCAGCCGGGTGCGCTGGCGGGCGGGCGAGCCGAGCAGCTTGTCCAGCTCTTCCTGTTCCTGCAGCAGGTCGTCGCGTTCCTGCCGCAGCTGCATTTCTTCCAGCTTGCGCAAACTGCGCAGCCGCATGTTGAGGATTGCCTCGGCCTGCCGGTCTGTCAGTGCGAACTCGGCGATCATCACCGGTTTGGGCTCGTCCTCGGTGCGGATGATTTCGATCACCCGATCAAGGTTGAGGAACGCGACGATGTAGCCTTCGACCAGTTCGAGCCGCTTGGCGATCTGCTCCAGCCGGTGCCGGGTGCGTCGCTGGAGGATGTCGATCTGGCTCGCGACCCAGTGGCCGAGCAGTTCCTTGAGCCCCATCACCATCGGCGTGCGACTGGCGTCGAGCACATTGAGGTTGAGGCCGAAGCGCGTTTCGAGATCGGTCAGCTTGTAGAGCGATTCCTTGAGCAGTTCGGGATCGACGTTGCGGTTTTTCGGCACCAGCACGATGCGGATATGCTCGTCGCTCTCGTCGCGCACATCTTCGAGGATCGGCAGCTTCTTGTCGGCGATCAGCTGGGCGATCTGTTCGATCAGCTTGCCCTTGGCGACCTGGAACGGGATCTCGCTGATGACGAGCTGGTATTGCCCGCCGCCGAGCCGCTCGATCCCCGCTTGCGCGTCTTCCGCCTTGTCGGCCTCGGCCGCGTGGAACCGCCCGCGAATGCGGAAACTGCCGCGCCCGGTCTCGTAGGCGTTGGAGATCGTTTCGGAGCTGTCGACGATCAGCCCACCGGTCGGCAGGTCCGGTCCGTGGAACAGCTCCATCAGTCGCGCATGTTCGACATGCGGGTTGTCGATCAATTCGAGCGTGGCATCGACGATCTCAGCGACGTTGTGGCTGGGGATGTTGGTCGCCATGCCCACCGCGATCCCGCTCGCGCCGTTGGCGAGCAGGTTCGGGAACAGCCCGGGCATCAGCTCGGGCTCTTCCTCTTCGCCGTTGTAGGTCGGGATGAAGTCGACGGTGCCTTCGTCGAGACCCGCCATCAGCTGCATCGCGGTCTTGGTCAGCCGCGCTTCGGTGTAGCGGTAGGCGGCGGCGTTATCGCCGTCGATATTACCGAAATTGCCCTGCCCTTCGACCAACGGGTAACGGAGCGAGAAATCCTGCGCGAGGCGCACCATTGCGTCGTAGGCGGCGGTATCGCCGTGCGGGTGGTACTTGCCGATCACTTCACCGACCACGCGGGCGGATTTCTTGAAGGTATTGCTGGGATCGAGCTTCAACTGCCGCATGGTCCAGAGCAAGCGGCGGTGGACCGGCTTCAGCCCGTCGCGCAGATCGGGCAGCGACCGGGCGGTGATCGTGGACAGCGCATAGACGAGGTAGCGTTCGGACAGCGCGCTATCGAACGGGGCGTCGACGATTGCGTCGAACGGGTCTTTGTCGGCATTGAGGGTATCGGTCATCGCAATCGCCCTATCACCGCGAACGCACGCGGCTCAACGCGCATGATCGGCTTTTTCCCACGGCATGAACGAACAACGCACCCATCACCCTACCAATCTGTAACTTTCGTCGTGCAGGAACCTCCGATAGGCGTACTGCGTTCGGTTTATTGATATCGACACATGCAGCGCCGATCGGTCCGTTGCCTGGAGGAATACGGATGCTCGTGCCCCTGCCCGTTGCAATGATGCTGGCCGATGTCCAGAGTGCGCCCCGCATCGCTCAGCCAGCCGTTGCGCAAGCCGTGGCCGGACAGCCGACCCAGCAAGCGGACAGCGCGCCGCCAGCCGAAGCCGCAGGTACCACATCAACCGGTGTTGGCGACCAGGCAGCGACGCAGGCCACTGAAAAGCCTGCCGACCAATCCGGTCAACCTGCTCAGAACTCCCAGGCAACATCCGACGACGACAACGGCCTGATCATCGTGACCGTGAGCCGCCATAGCCCGGGCGATCCGCTCGAGGCGGTCAACATCAAGTCATTCCAGGCGGTTCAGGCGGTCGACGGTGCGGTCGTCGCTCCAATCGCCCATGTCTATGCCCACGACATACCCGGCCCGATGCGCGACGGGCTGCACAATGCGCTGGTCAACCTGCGCGAACCCGTCGTCGCGGTCAATTTCCTGCTCCAGCACCGGATCGGCAAGGCGCTAGGTACCGTTGCGCGGTTTGCGATCAACTCGACCGTCGGCTTGGTCGGGCTGGTCGATGTCGCCAAGCGCAAGCCGTTCCACCTGCCCCATCGCAACAACGGGTTTGCCGACACGATGGGGTTCTACGGCGTCAAGCCGGGTGCATACTTCTACCTGCCATTGATCGGCTCGACTACGGTGCGCGACCTCGCCGGATATATCCTCGACAAGGCGGCACTGCCGCTCGCGGCTGGCTCGCCGTTCAACAAACCGGCTTATGCGATAACGACCGGTGTCATCAGTTCGATCGACGACCGCGTGGCGTTCGACAAAACGCTGAACGAGATACGGCAGTCGTCCGATCCCTATATCGCGATGCGGCAGTACTATCTCGAGCAGCGTCAGGCCGAGATCGACGGTCTCCATTCGAAGTCGAAGAAGAAAGCGAAGAAGGCCGAAGACGGGGCGAACCTCGGCAAATCCGTGCCTGAGCCGCAATCCGACGCCCCGCTGCCTTCCGGCAGCGAGGCACCGACCCAACCTAATACGCCTTCTGCCAGCCAACCGTGAGGTGCCAGTCGCCCGCCATCTGCGGGCCTTTGAGGTCCTGATAAATCGGCGCGCCCAGCTCTAACCCGAGCCGGTGCCCGGCGAGCGCGCCGCGAGTGGCGAGCAGGTTGACCCCGGCAATCAGGTCCACCCGTTGGCCGCCCTGCCAATCGGGGTTGGCGGTCTGCACCGGGCCCATGATCGCCGGGTCGATCCCGCGCACGTTGCCGGTCGACCGGCCGAGCACCCGGCCTGAAACGCTTACCCAGCGCGCCGGTCGATAGCTGACCCACGCGGTGCCCTGGTAGACATCGCCGAAGGCGTAGCCCCACTTGTTGCGATCGAGCCGGATCGCCGCGCTCGCTTGCGCGCCAAATCCGATCCTCCCGCGCCATCCCTTGTAGGTCAGCGCGGGTTCGAGATCCCAAGTGCCCGTCCCTGCTTGCATGGCATAGGGCGCGCGCATCGTAGAGGTCGTGTTCATCGGTGTTAGTACCGTCGCGGCTTCTGTGGTCGAGCCGGTCGGCAGGCTGAACCCGGCCTTGAGCGTGACCTGGTCGCGCCGCGCGCCATCGTCTACCGAGCGGCTGACCAACGGGAACAACGCGGAGACCTTGGTATCGCCAAGTGCCTTGGGGTTGGTGCGGAAGGTTCCCAGTTGTGTGGTTCCCATGCCGCCCTGGTAGGTGAGCAGGTCCATCTCCTTTTCGACGTAGCTGCCCATCACCATCAGCGTGACCGCGTCGGATGGAGCATACATCCCGCCAAACATGTACATGTCGCTGCGCATCGCCTGTGGCACGATCCGCAAGGTCGGCGGCTGCATCGGCATACCGGCGAACCGGTTGGATATGGTCGTCGCGATGGTATCGTCGCTCACCCCATCGGTGCCGATCTGGTTGCCGGCCATCGCCATGTGCATCACCCGGAACGAGAGCATGAACTCTCCCTTGTGATGCGTATGATCGGCCATCACGCCGATTGGTGCATGGTCGTCGGCACCCGAATTATGGGCGGCGGCCGAAGTCGAACAGGCGAGCGCGCACGCGGCGCCCGCACACAAAAATGCGGTTTTCATTCAATTATTTCCTGATTGTCTTGTCGAGCAAGGACCGGACGGTCCGGCTATCGGGTCAGGAAATAGCTGGCGGACCCGTCGCTGGAGGGAGCCCGGAAGGGAATATCCCGGTCAGGACGTCGGGCGTTGCCGCAACGACCGTCTCGGGCACATCCTGCGCGGGCGGGACGATCACTGCATCGGGCAAGTGCGCCACTGCAGCGAAAGAAAAGTCGCACGGCCGCTCTGCCGCCTTGTGTCCGTCCTTGGCAGGCATCTGATGCCCCCGATCGGCGTGCATCCCCATCATCGCGCTGTCGGTGGTCGACGAAGCGGGCTGCACTCCGGGGCAGATCGCCAGCACAAGGCCGCCGTCGGGCGCGCGCATCGGCATGAAGCCGACGGGGAACGCCAGTGTCGTTACGATTGCCAGCCAGGCGAGGAAAGGAGCGACCCGCGTCACGCGGCTCCCATATCGCAAGCGCCCAGCCTTGCAAGCGCGAGGCGGCTACATTCGCCGCATATCGTGGCTGTCGGAGGGAATCCGCACTTCGAGGCCGTCGAGCGCTTCGCTGAGGACAATCTGGCATGACAGGCGGCTGGTGCGCACCGCCCCGGCGGCGAGGTCGAGCATGTCTTCCTCTTCCTCGACAGCGGGCGGCAAGCGATCGAACCATTCGGGGCTGACGATCACATGGCAGGTGGAGCACGCCATCTGCCCTTCGCAGGTCCCCTCCAGCGGCATTCCGACTGCTTGCCCCACGCGCAGCAACTCGTCGCCCGGCTCGCCTTCGGCTTCGACCCTGTCTCCCTGCGACGTAACGAAGGTGACTTTGACCATCCTAGAGACCCTGATCCTGTGCTGCGGCGTTGAGGATGCTGGCGGCTGCGTCGATTTCCTCCAGCGTCGTATAACGCCCAAATCCCAGCCGGATCGAGCTTTTTGCTTGGGCGTCGGAAAGTCCGATCGCCTTGAGCACATGGCTCGGACGGCCCGATCCGCTGGCGCAAGCCGATCCCGCGCTGAACATCACTTCGCGGCATTCGCTCATCAGGCGGGCGACGTCGAGGCCATCGCGGCGGATATTGAGGTTGCCGTGCCACCGCTCGGAGGCACTGCCGTTGTGTGTCCAATCCGCGAAGCGTTCGCGTGCGCGGGTCCAGAGGGCCTCGACGTGCGCGGCGTCCTGCTCGATTCGTTCGGCGGCGACCTGTGCAGCAGCGCCCATCCCGGCGACCAATGCGGGGCTCAGCGTGCCCGAACGAAGCCCGAACTCTTGCCCGCCGCCGGTCTGGACCTCCCGCAGATCGACCCCGTCGCGCACCCATAGCGCACCGACGCCCTTGGGGCCGTGGAACTTGTGCGCGCTGATCGCAATCATGTCGGCATCGGTGACGGCGATCTTGCCGTAGGCCTGCACCGCGTCGCACAGGTAGAGCGCGCCCGCCTCCCTTGCTTTGCGCTGCCAATCGACGGTCGGCTGGATCGTCCCGATCTCGTTGTTGACCTGCATTATCGCGACCAGCCGGGTGTCGGCGGGAAGCTCCTGATCGGCGTTGCACAGCCCGTCCGCCGATACGCCCAGCACGTGGCACGTTCCCGCATCCTGCGCGGTATCGAGCACTGCGGCGTGTTCGATGGCGGAAACCGCGACGCTACCGCCCGAGCCCCTCCCGCGGATCGCGAGATTGAGCGCCTCGGTCGCCCCGCCGGTAAAGATCACCCGCCCGCCCTGCGGCATCAGCGCAGCGACCTGCTCGCGCGCCAATTCGATCGCCGCTTTCGCCATGCGACCCATCCGGTGCGCGCTGTGCGGATTGCCGAAGCTGTCGCTGTCCGGCCCGCCGAGCCACCGTAACATCGCCTCGCGCGCCTCGGGCGCGAGCGGAGTGGTCGCCTGGTAGTCGAGGTAGTTCATGCCGCTTGCCACCTACCCGTTTGGGCTGAGCTTGTCGAAGCCCTGCCTTTCACTTTTTGAGACGACGGCCGAAGTTAAGACGGCCCTTCGACAAGCTCAGGGCGAACGGATCAGGAAAGACTGCGCCAGGCTTCAGCAAACGAATTGAGTTCGGCAGGTGTCGTATTCCATCCGACGCTTACCCGGATCGTGCGAGATGCTACATCATCGGCAACGCCAAAAGCATCGAGAGCGCGGCTCCTTTTTAACGTACCGGATGAACATGCGCTGCCGGCCGAGACGGCAAACCCCATCGCGTCCAAACGGATAAGCTGGGCCTGTGCGCTCATTTCCGGGTGTGCGATTGCGCGAATGAACATCGAAGTCGTTCCATCACCGTCAACTATTGCGCCGCCTGCATCCCATACTGCCTCGGCAAACTCACAAAGAATGTCGGATATCGCGGCATTGTCCCTGACATATCCCGTTTCACAATTTTCCAATGCAGCGGCAAAGCCGAGCGCAGCGGGCAGGTTCTCCGTCCCCTGCCGGTATCCGCGTTCATGTCCACCGGATGGTTGCAGCATCGCGAAATCGCGCACCAGCAAGGCCCCGATCCCTATCGGCCCGCCAAGTTTGTGCGCCGAGACAACAGCCAAGTCGCAAGCTGGCAGATGATGCTTTCCTGCAGATTGCGAACAATCGGACAGCAACAAACCTCCGGCATCGTGGACCATTTGCGCATAACGGCCGGGCAATTGGATTATTCCCGTCTCCGAATTGACGTGCTGAATTGCGACGACGGCAGGCCTGCCAGTCGATAGCAGTTCTTGTAGGCTGTCCGCGGAAACCAGCGAGCCGTCCATTGCAGCGACCTCCGCATCGGGCGCTGCCCGGAATACCGCGTCGTGCTCCACCGCGCTCACGATACGGCGTTCCACCCTGGCGCGCTGCAAGGCGATCGCCAGAGCCTCGCTCGCGCCGCTGGTGAAGATCACCTCGCCGTCCCACCCGAGCGCCGCCTTCACCCGTTCGCGAGCATCTTCCAGCGCGGCCCTCGCCTTGCGGCCCTCGGCGTGAGGGCTGCTCGGATTGGCCCATATGTCGAAGCCACGCAGCATCACTTCGCGGGCCTCGGGGCGCAGCGGTGTGGTGGCAGCATGATCCAGATAGATACGGGGCGTGGACATCAATTGCGATTTCGCTGTGGCACACTATATAGCCGCAACCCCGCGCCGCGCCACCCGCGTGGCCGCGCGTATCCAATTCGAGCAGGTCCAGCCATGCCTACAGTCATTTTCCCCGGCCCCGAAGGCCGCCTCGAAGGTCGCTTCAGCCCCGGTCCGCGCCCGCGCGCGCCCGTCGCGATGATCCTCCACCCGCATCCGCAGGGCGGCGGCACGATGAACGACCGGATCGTCCAGCGGCTCTACAAGACTTTCGTCGACCGCGGGTTCGCCACGCTGCGGTTCAATTTCCGCGGCGTCGGGCGCAGCCAGGGCAGCTTCGACAACGGTATCGGCGAGCTGAGCGACGCTGCCAGCGCACTCGACTGGGTCCAGTCGATCCACCCCGAAGCGCAAGTGACGTGGGTTGCGGGTGTCAGCTTCGGCGCGCTGATCGGCATGCAGCTGCTGATGCGCCGCCCCGAAGTGCGCGGGTTCATCTCGGTCTCTGCTCCGGCGAGCATGTATGACTTCTCGTTTCTCGCGCCCTGCCCGGCGAGCGGGATCTTCGTGCACGGCGCAGCCGACACCGTGGTCCAGCCGGTTGCCGTCACCAAGCTGGTCGAGAAGCTGCGCACGCAGAAGCACATCACGATCCACCACGACGAGATCCCCCGGGCGAACCACTTCTTCGAGAACGAAAACGAAGAGCTGATGGCCGCAGTCGACAACTACCTCGACTTCCGCCTTTCGCCCGACTGCCCGATTCGCTGATCGGATAACGTTACGTCGGCAACGACTTACGTTGCACGGCGCAACGCGATTGTGCTTGCACCGACAATGTTATGATGTAACATTCTTCGTTGGGAGCCGCCCTGACTGGCGTCCCGGCCCGCCTCGCTCGCCGGGATGCCTCGCACCGGGAGGCAGCAAGGAGAGGAGCAGGACATGGCCTATCTCAACCAGGCGAACTGGAAGGATCGCCCCGGCGTGGCAATCGCCGTGGTCGCAGTGCACGCAGCGATCGGATATGCGCTGATCACCGGTCTTTCGTTCGTGACGACATTCACCGTGCCCCCCAGGCTTGAGGGCGAGACGGTCATCGACTTGCCGACCGATCCGCCCAAGCCGACCCCCAGCCCCAAGGTGGAACACCCGATCGAGCAGCTGATCGAAACGCCGGTGCCGCAACCGCCGATCCCGCCGCTCGATCTCGGAGCGAAAACATCGCCGATCGATTCAACCAATGTAACTTTGCCGCCGATACCGCTCGACGGTTTGGGGCCGGTGATCGGGCCAAAGCAATCGCCGTTCGAACCGGTCGCCGCCCGACCGCGCAACGATTCCACCAAATGGGTCACCAATGCCGACTATCGCGGCAACTGGATCCGCCGCGACATGAGCGGCGTCGCCCGCTTCCGCCTCGACATTGCGGCCGACGGTTCGGTGACCGACTGCACGATCACCCGCTCGAGCGGATACGCTGAACTCGATGCGGCAACCTGCGGGCTGGTCACCCGCCGCGCGCGGTTCGATCCGGCCAGGGATAGCGATGGCAAGCCAGTAAGCGGCACCTATTCCAGCGCGGTGCTGTGGCAATTGCCCGACTGATAGAATCCCGAAACTGCCGCCCGGTGGCGCCCGAAAGCTACCGGTCGGCAAGCTGCCCGACAGGCGAGTGTCCCTCCCTGTCGGGCAGCGTCCAGATTGCGACATTGACCAGCGCGACCGCCGCCGCGACCAGCATCAGGATCGCCTGCTTGCGATAACCGGGCCGGTTCCACAGGAAGATCGCTCCGCCGACCAGCGCGATCGCGGCCAGCATCGCCAGCGAGAGTGCGGTTGCCATCATTGACGCGTTACCAGCTTGGCCGCCAGACCCGCGAAACCGGGTCGAGGCGCGCGATCGGTCAGCTCTTGCCGAACAGCTTGCTCGCAAAACCGGCGATATCGTTGAGCGGGTTGCCGTCGCCGTCCTGGTCCAGCATCGAGGCAAACTGGCTGAGCGACCCTTCGCCACCGATCGCTTGCACGATCTGGTTCACAATGTTGGCGTCGAGGCCGGTCTTGGCCGATGCCAGCTCGACTGTATCGCCTTCCATTTGGTGCGCTTCGCCCAGAGCTGCGACAGCCTTGGCCGCCAGCGCCGGATCGATGCCGAGCTTGGTGGCCATGTTGGTTACTGTGGGATGATCGGTCACCTGGCCCAGGATCGATTCGAAAATATCCATTGCATGTTTCTCCAGCTGCAAGTGGCGCGACAGGCTTGCCGCCCCTTCATTCCCACCAAACTAAAGTCCCCGCTCCGGTTTCCCGGGCGGGGACCTCCTCTCCAACTCTACGCCCGGGAAACCCAAGCGTCTATCACGCTGTTTCAACGGCTCCCGTCGGGGCGGCGTCGCGGACGCCCTGGTCGACATGGTCGGCAAACTGCCGGAAGTTGTCCACGAACAGCTGCACCAGCTTCTGCGCAGTGCGATCGTATTCTTCGGCATCGGCCCAGGTCGAACGCGGATCGAGGATCGCGCTGTCGACACCGGGAACGCTGACCGGCACTTCGAACCCGAAATTGGGATCCTTGCGGAATTCGACATCGTTGAGGCTGCCGTCGAGCGCGGCGTTGAGCAGCGCGCGGGTCGCCTTGATCGGCATACGGCTGCCGACGCCATATTTGCCGCCGGTCCAGCCGGTGTTGAGCAACCAGCACTGCACACCGCCCTTGGCGATGCGTTCCTTGAGCAGGTTCCCGTAGACGCTCGGGTGGCGCGGCATGAACGGCGCGCCGAAGCAAGTGCTGAAGGTCGCTTCGGGCTCGGTCACGCCGATCTCGGTGCCGGCAACCTTCGCGGTGTAGCCCGACAGGAAGTGATACATCGCCTGGTCCGGCGTCAGCCGCGAGACGGGCGGCAGCACGCCGAACGCGTCCGCGGTGAGCATGATGACGTTCGACGGGACCGGACCGAGGTTGTCCGCGCTCGAATTGGGGATGAATTCGATCGGGTAAGCGCCGCGCGAGTTCTCCGCCAGCGAGGCGTCATCGAAATCGAGTTCGCCGTTCTTGTCCATCACTACGTTCTCGAGCACTGTGCCGCGCATCCGGCTCGTGGCGTAGATTTCCGGCTCGGCTTCTTCCGACAAGCGGATCATCTTGGCGTAGCAACCGCCCTCGAAGTTGAACACCGCGGTATCCGACCAGCCGTGCTCGTCGTCGCCGATCAGCGTGCGGCTGGCATCGGCCGAGAGCGTGGTCTTGCCGGTGCCGGACAATCCGAAGAACACTGCGGTCTTTCCGTCCGCGCCGATATTGGCGCTGCAGTGCATCGGCATCACGCCCTGCGGCGGCAACAGGTAATTGAGAATGCCGAACACGCTCTTTTTCATCTCGCCGGCATACTTGGTGCCGCCGATCAGGATCAGCTTCTCGCTGAAATTGACCGCGATCACCGTCTCGCTGCGGCAGCCATGGCGCGCGGGATCGGCGCGGAAGCTCGGCAGGTCGATGATCGTGTATTCGGGCACGAAATCGGCCAGTTCGGCCACTGTCGGGCGAACCAGCAGCGTGCGGACGAACAGGTTATGCCACGCCAGTTCGTTGATCACCCGCACGTTGACCCGGTATTCGGGCTGCGAACCGCCGAACAGGTCGGCGACATAGAGTTCGTCCTTGTCGGCCAGCGCGGCGAAGAAGTCCGCCTTCAGGTTGGCGAAATGCTCGGGCGACATTTCGAC
Organism: Tsuneonella mangrovi; assembly: GCF_002269345.1. NCBI lineage: Bacteria > Pseudomonadati > Pseudomonadota > Alphaproteobacteria > Sphingomonadales > Erythrobacteraceae > Tsuneonella > Tsuneonella mangrovi. The sequence continues at coordinate 2,643,409 of NZ_CP022889.1, read as the reverse complement.
GTTGACCTTGCCCCAGTGGACCGTGTCCTCGGTCGTCGCATCGCGCACGATGAACTTGTCCTTCGCGCTTCGTCCAGTGTGCTGGCCGGTCTCGACCACCAATGCGCCGTGTTTCGCGAGTCGTCCCTCGCCATTGGCGAGCGCCTGGTCGATCAGTGCGTCGGTTCCCAGGTTCGCCTTGATCGTGGCGGTCGTCTCGATGCCCTGGGCGGCAAGCGGCATGGCAAGCGAAGTCGTCAATTTCTTCTCCGAAGGTCTCAACCAAAAGGGCGGCGCTCGCGGCGCGCCCAACTTACGCCTGTGCATACGAATGCACAAGCCGTTCGACCGGCCCATTAGTCGTGCAAGTGATTCCCGTCAAACCGATGCGGCTTGATAGTCCCCAAGCGAGACTTTGCCGCGACACTCGGCGCGTTGTCTCGGGTGCGGGATTTGGCTAACCCGTTCCGCTGGAAGGCCAGCCGCTTTCGAAGGACCGCCACGATGCACGCTGATCAACTGCCTGAAGAGCAAGCGGCCCGTACCGACGGTCGCCAGACGATCGCGCTGGTCGACGACGATCGCAATATCCTCACCACCGTGTCGATCGCGCTCCAGGCCGAAGGGTTCGCCACCCGCGTCTATTCGGACGGCGAGGCCGCGCTGCACGCACTGATCGAGAACCCGCCCGACCTCGCGGTTTTCGACATCAAGATGCCGCGCATGGACGGCATGGAGCTGCTGCGCAGGGTGCGCGAATCCTCCGAGCTTCCGGTGATCTTCCTGACCAGCAAGGACGACGAAGAAGACGAGGAAGCCGGGCTCGAAATGGGCGCGGACGACTATATCGCCAAGCCGTTCAGCCTGCGGCTACTGGTCGCCCGCATCCGCGCGATCCTGCGGCGGCGCGGTGACGGCGCGAGCGATGGCGGCACGACCGGCGAACTGGACGAGCCCGGTCCGGTAATCGAGCGCGGCAGGTTGTCGATGGATCCGGCGCGGCACCGGGTGAAGTGGGATGGCCAGGTGGTCTCGCTCACTGTCACGGAGTTCCTGATCCTGGAGGCGCTCGCTGCGCGCCCCGGAGTCATCAAGAGCCGCAACCAGTTGATGGATGCCGCCTACCCCGACGACGTGTTCGTCGACGACCGCACGGTCGACAGCCACATCAAGCGCATGCGGCGCAAGTTCCGTGTCGTCGACCCGCAATTCGCCGGGATCGAGACGCTTTACGGCGCGGGCTACAGCTTCACCGATGGCTGACGACAACACCAATGCCCCGGCCGAACCGCGCCTCGCCCGGTTCACGCCGGGGCGGCGGCTGTCGCTTACTCCGCGCATCCTGATCATCAACCTGTTGCCGCTGCTGCTGCTTGGTGGCGGGGTCTTCTATCTCGATTCGTACCGCAAGCAGCTGCTGGCCGAACGCTACAAGCTCGCCCGCATCGAAGCGCAGATCACCGCCGAAGCGCTCGCCGGCGCTTCGCGGGAGCGGCAGGAAGCGCTGCTGATCCAGATCGGCAAGGAACAGCATATGCGGCTGCGGCTTTACAATGCACGCGGACGATTGTGGGCCGACAGCTTCGCGCTCGACGTGCCTTCGTTCGCGTTCGAAAAAACCACCGACGAGACCTGGCAGGAACGCTTCGCCCGCTGGCTCGACCGCGTGGTCGATACCATCGTCGGTGCCCCGGCGGTGCCCGAATATGTCGAGCCCGACACGCCTAACGCCGATTCGTGGCCCGAGCTGAAGCGGGCACGAGAGGAAAACCTCACCCAGATCGAGCTGCGCGAAGCGCCCGACGGAACCCCGGTAATCAACACAGCAGCCCCGGTCGGCCTGCTCGGCGCGACCCTGCTTACAACCCGCAACGCGGTCGACATTACCCAGGAAGTGCGTGAAGCGCGCTCGACGCTCAGCAGTGCGGTGGGAATGGCGCTCATTATCTCCATCCTTCTCTCGCTCTACCTCGCACGAACTATCGTGACTCCATTGCGGTTGCTCGCACGCGCAACCCGGCGCGTGCGGCAAGGCCGCGAACGCGATGTCGATGTGCCCCGGATGCCCACGCGCCACGACGAAATCGGCGAACTTGCGCGCTCGATCGCCGACATGACCGGGACGTTGCGGCAGCGGATCGACGCGGTCGAGCATTTCGCCGCCGACGTCGCGCATGAGATCAAGAACCCGCTCGCGTCGCTGCGCAGCGCCATGGAATCGCTTCCGTCCGTCGAAGACCCTGCACTGCGCAAGCAGCTCCAGGAGGTTGCCGCGCATGACGTGCGTCGGATCGACCGCCTGGTGACCGACATCTCCGAAGCGAGCCGGATCGATGCCGAACTGAGCCGTGCGACTTTCGTCCCGATCGACCTTGTCGATCTGACCCGCAACATCATCGGCAGCCGCGAAGCGCGCGACCAGAATGCCGGGAGGCCGATCGACTTCACAGCGCCCGCATCGCCTGCCTCGGTGATGGGCGAGCCGGTGCGCCTCGAACGGGTCATCGAAAACCTGCTCGACAACGCAGTCTCGTTCTCGCCGCCCGGCAGCCCGATCGAGTTGGCGATCACCCGCTTCGACGAAGGCGGGGTGCGCCTGACGGTGTGCGATCATGGCCCCGGGATCTCCCAGGAAGCGCGCGAGAAAGTATTCCGGCGCTTCCATTCGGTGCGGCCCGAAGCGGAAGATTTCGGCCAGCATTCGGGGCTTGGACTGGCAATCGCGCGGACCATAGCCGAAGCGCACGACGGCACGCTTTCTGCGCACGGACGCGCGGACGGGGCCGAAGGCGCATGCCTTGTGCTCGACTTGCCGTCGGCCCCACGCAAGCGATGAGCACGCCGATCCTTCATCAAGCTACCGGCGTCGCAATCGACGGCCGAGTGCTGCTGATCGAGGGCCCGCCCGGTGCGGGCAAGTCGAGCCTCGCGCTCGCGCTGATCGATCGCGGGGCGAAGCTGGTGGGTGACGACGGGGTGGCATTGTCGCGAGACGGTGCGGCGCTGATCGCATCCCCTCCACAGAACACCGCCGGACTGATCGAACTGCGCAATGTCGGGATCGTGACCTTGCCCGCGACATCGGGCCAGGTCTCGCTGGTGTTGGACCTCACCGAAGATGCACCGCGCTATGTCGAACAGGCCGATCTGGTCGACCGGGCAGGACTTGCGATCCCCTGCCTCGCGTTCGATCCGCGCGGCCCCGCCAGTGCGGCCCGCGCCGAATACGCCCTCGCGCTCCACGGCCTGCCCTTAAGTATACGGGCCTGAGCGGCGCGACTTCCCAAGCCGAGCGGGTTGGATCAGAATGCCGCCTGGGATGGGAACCGATTCGACACTCGAAGCACCTCGCCAGGAGGTCATGCTGGTCACCGGCCTGTCCGGGGCCGGCAAGACGACCGCACTGCGCGTGCTCGAGGACTTGGGATGGGAAGCGATCGACAACTTCCCGATCCGAATGCTCGACCGCCTGATCGGCGGGGAATCGGAGGAGCAGGGCCACGCGAAACTGGCGATCGGGTTCGATTCGCGTACGCGAGGGTTCGTCCCATCCGACATCATCGAGCGGGTGAAGGAGCTCGATGCACGCAGCGACCTCGCGCTCAGCACGCTGTTCCTCGATTGCAGCGGAGCGGAGCTCGAGCGACGGTACAACGAGACCCGGCGGCGGCACCCGATGGCGCAGGGCCGCCCGGTAATCGAAGCGATCCGGGCCGAACGCGAGTTGCTCGCGCCGCTCAGGCGCTGGGCCGACATGGTGATCGATACCTCGGCGCTGACCAGCAACGACCTGCAACAGGCAGTGCGCGATCGGTTCGCCAAGGCTCCGACGGCCGACCTGTCGGTTACGATTTCGAGCTTCGGTTTCGCCCGCGGGATGCCACCATTGTCGGACCTGGTGTTCGATATGCGGTTCCTCGACAATCCGCACTGGATCGACGAACTGCGCGAGAAGACCGGGCTCGATCCCGAGGTTTCCGCGCACATCGCCGCCGATCCCGCGTGGGGAGAGGCATTTACGAAGATTCGCGATCTCGTACTGCTGTTGCTCCCGCTCTACGCCGCGCAGGGCAAGGCCTACGTCAACCTCGCGTTCGGCTGCACCGGCGGACGGCACCGATCGGTCCATACTGCAGAGGCCATCGCGCAGGCCTTGCGCGAAAACGGATTTTCGCCCACTGTCATCCACCGCAACCTGGGATCGCGCGCGGCCGACATGCTCGAAGGCACGCCGCAACCGTGACGGTCCCCATCGGCACCAACCGGGCGCACTTCGGTGAGCCCCAACGGACAGCACCGAAGCAACCCAGGCCACACGCATGATCGGAATGATCCTGGTAACCCATGGCCACCTGGCCGAGGAGTTCGTCAGTGCAATGGAGCACGTCGTCGGCCCGCAGGAAGCGGTCGCGACGATCTGCATCGGACCGCACGACGATATGGAGCAACGCCGCCGCGAGATCGCCGACGCGATCAAACAGGTCGACAGCGGCCAGGGGGCGATCATCCTCACCGATTTGTTCGGCGGCACGCCGTCGAACCTCGCCATCTCGCTGCTCGACGCGGGCCGTGTGGAAGTCGTCGCGGGGATCAACCTGCCGATGCTGATTCGGCTCGCCGGTGCACGCAAGGAAATGGGCGTGATCGATGCCGTCTCCGCCGCGCGCGATGCGGGCAAGAGCTACATCACTATCGCTTCCGAGTTTCTGGGCGACAATTGCAAGGGCGCTGCCCGGAAGGCGTCTCGATGAGCGAGGTGCGGCGTAGCTGCACGATCATCAACCAGCGGGGCCTCCACGCCCGTGCGAGTGCCAAGTTCGTCAATGCGGTGAGCGAAGTGCCCGAAGGCTGCATTGTGAAAGTAGCGAAGGACGGCAACGAGACCGCCGGAGGATCGATCCTCGGTTTGATGATGCTCGGCGCGGCCAAGGGCGACACGATCGAACTGATCGTAGCTGGCGATCAATCGGAGGCCGTGCTGGAGCAGCTGTGCGAGCTGGTCTGCAGCGGGTTCGGCGAGGACTGATGGCCCCCGGCACGCGCCGCACGATCACCGGCTTTTCCAATCCCACCGTCAAAGCGCTGCGTAGCCTGCGCGACAAGAAGCACCGCAAGCGCGAAGGCAGGTTCCTGACTGAAGGCTTGCGCTTGCTGACCGACGCGCGCGAATGCGGCCGCCTGCCCGAAACGCTGGTAATGGCGACCGGGCGCGAACCGCACCCGTTGCTCGATGCGCTGGAGGCGGACGTGCTGTCCGCGGGAGGTGAAGTGATCGAGACCGGCAGCGAGATCCTCGCCAAGATTACCGGGAAGGACAATCCGCAAGCGGTGGCCGGGGTATTCGCCGAATTCGATACTTCGCTCGACGCGCTCGACCGCTCGGTATCGCCGATCTGGCTGGTGGCGCAGGCGCTGCGCGATCCCGGAAACCTCGGCACGATGCTGCGCACCGGCGACGCGGTGGGTGCCGGCGGGCTGATCCTGATCGACGATTGCGCCGACCCGTTCTCGGTCGAGGCGGTGCGCGCGAGCATGGGGGCGGTGTTCACCCAAGCGATCGCGCAAGCCCGGTGGGACGATTTCATCGCATGGTTACGGCGCGGCAAAGGCCAGCTCGTCGCCGCTTCCCTGCGCGACGCGGTGCCCTATCGCGGCGCACCCTACGCCGCGCCGTGCTTCATTCTCGTCGGCAACGAATCGCGTGGTCTGCCCGAGGAATACGAAGCTGCCTGCGACCTGCGGGTAACGATGCCGATGCGCGGTCGGGCGGACAGCCTCAACGCAGCCGTCGCGAGCGCAGTGCTGGCATATGAAGTGCTGGCGTGTCTGGAGCGATACCCGGGTTGATCGATTGTCGCCGGCCGCAATGCGAGGGCAAGAAACTGCCAGTCTGCTGACGAACCGGTTGTGGGTGTTCAGGCGACCATCCGATCCAGACCAAATGGGATTGCCAGAATACCCAGGTGGACCTACGAGATGACTGGGCTGATTGGAGGGGAGAATGAAGGCATTTGTCGGTGTATGCGTTACGATACTTGGCCTCTTCGTATTTCATTCGGCAGCAACAGCGGCAGGTATAACTTACGATTGCGACACAGCTGCGGATCATTTTTCTGAACTGAACCTGCCCACTGTCGGCGTTCCGTTCACTGTCTCCGGGAACGTCCAGCTAAACGCGCTCGCTGGAAGCAAGAAATATGCGGCAGTGGCTCGCCTTCAAATCACTTCATCCGCTGCGCCGGGGCATTCTCCAGACGTTTTTGCAGGGTTTTCGATCTCGGCACTGCCCGCAGATCCAAAGAAAACGCCGTCTGGATTGCCGGCAATTCAAATGCTCAGCTACAACGTCAACGGCAAGGACGACGAGATAATCCCGCTTTCGATGATGACAAAGCCGGGCACCGTTCAGCCTTTCACACTTTCCTATGACAGCAAAAATGTAACCGTGAGCCTCGGCAAGGACACAAAGAGCTTCCGCTTGAAAGCTGTTGAACCGGTTGTGCGGATTGTGTGTTCGACCGGAGAATTCCTGTTCACCGATCTCACGATAAGATCACAGGGAACCGCCGCGAGCTCGAATAGTGCGGATGAGAAATTATCGCGCATGGCAGCCCTGTATAAGGAGCTCTGCCTTGGTGCCTTTCCGGATGACAAAGCGGTCGAAGCCCTCTTGTCAACGAAGAATGCACAGGAACTCACCCCGGAACAGGTGAAAATCACGATGCGCGACGATCCAGCCCGTGGTTGGAAGCTGCAAGACGGAACGACGACTGTCTGGCTTGAATTTCCTCCCTATCATGCATGTTCCGTCCGCTGGAATGCGCCGCAGATCGGGGATCTTAGCTCATACCGAACTATCGCTTCAAATTACGAAGATGCGCTCGGCGGATTCTATCCGACTGACCCGCTGGATGCCGACCAAGGTGACATTCACATTCACGCCGTTGGCGAGCAGCGGACACTTGCCGATAAAGGTTCGGAAAGCCTGCTCTTCTTCGCGCAGAGTATCCACAATGAGAAGCGACGTGCCGCGGGAGAGACCGGCTTCTCACTTCGTTTCGTCCACCAGTTCGCTCCTCCAGATCGCGGAGTGGAGTAACTGAGGCCGATCTTAGTCGAGCGTCCGCCCTCCCTTTGCGGAGGTAAATCTACCAGAACCGAACACCCCAAATCGGGCAAGCGCCGTCACGAATTCGGATCGTTGCCCGCGCTCAGGCTGGTGAAGCTCCACTTGCCGTTGCGGCTCGAAGCGACCAGCCGGTAGTCGTTGAGGCTGCGCAGCTTGTCGGTAGCGATGAACCCAGTGGTGCCGTCGCTGGTGGTGATCTTCTGGTACTTGTCCTCGGGCTGCAGGCTACCGTCGAGCGTGACGATATCCCACGAAATATCCTCGGTATCCTTGGACTTCGCCTCCGCGTCGGAATGGATCGGCACCTTTTCGCCCACCACCATCATCGCGGTGGTCGCATCAACCGATGACAGGTCCTGCGTTTCGAACCACGGCAACGTGATACCGCCCTGCGCGTTGACCCCGCAGCCGAGCGCCATCAGCTTGTCGAACTCGTCCCACAGGCTCCAGTCGTGCTTGGAAAGCTCGGCGCGCAGTTGGCCTGTCCCGCTGCCGCCGCCGAAGTTGAGCTGCACGTCGGACGCTGCCAGCGCGGCCAGCATATCGGTGTTGCGCGCCTTCACCGCTGCGCGCAGCTGGGTCAGGAAGGCCTCTGCACCGGGCGTGTTCTGGCACTCGTCGCGCGGAGCATAGGCGCCTTCGGCCAGCTTGGGCGCCGGGGTCGGGCTCGATCCGTCGACCTTGCTGACGATGCTGTCGGCGGCCTGCTTGATCTTGTCCGAAGGGGCATTCTGCTGGCTGCACCCTGCAAGCGCCGCGGCAAGGGCGGATGCGGCAACGATGGTGGCGACCTTGTCGAGTGCAATCCTCATGCGCGGTCCCTAGCGTTCAATCGCCCCGCGATTCAACCAATTCTTCGCCGTCCGGTTCCGCTACGGCATCGTCGCTTGCGGTATAGCGCGGCGCGGCTTCGACGAGCGGCACTTCGTCGATCTCTGCCTTGCCGATCTCGATACCCTTTTCCGCCAACCGCTTGCCCGATGACAGCACGTTGCGCTCGAAGCTGCCGACGAACTTGTTGTAATTGTTGACCGCGGTTTCCAGCCCTCCTCCAACGCGCTTCAGGTGATCCGCAGCCACCCGCAGCCGGTCGTAAAGCTCAGCTCCCATCTTGCCGATCTCCTGCGCTTCGCGCGCCAACCCATCCTGCCGCCAGACCTGCGCGACGGTGCGCGCGATCGCTACCAGGTTGGTAGGAGTCGCCAGCAACACCCTCTTGTCAAAGGCAAAGTTCCACAACTCGGGATCGTGTTCGAGCGCGGCAGCGACGAAATGTTCGCCCGGAACAAACATCACTACGTAGTCCGGCGCTTCCTCGAACTGGCTTTGGTAGCTCTTGGCACCCAGCGTCTGCACATGGTTGCGCATCGAACGCACGTGATCGCTCATCGCCCGCGCCCGCGTCTCTTCGTTGTCGGCTTCGAAGGCTTCCTGGTAGGCATTGAGCGAAACCTTGGAATCGATCACCAGCATCTTGCCGCCGGGAATGCGCACGATCGCATCGGGGCGCAAACGGCCGTCCTCGGTTTCGATCGAGTGCTCCATCATGAAGTCGGTATGTTCGGCGAGACCGCATTGCTCGAGCAGGTTCTGCAGCGCCCGCTCGCCCCACCGTCCGCGCGCCTTGGGTGCGTTGGTGAGCGAATTGCCCAGCCGCTGCGCCTCGCGCCGCACGGCTTCCTGCCCCTGCCGCATCTGTTCGATCACGCCGGAGAGCTGGCCGAACGCATCGACGCGTTTCGCTTCCAGCGCGCCGACCTGCTCCTCGTACGCCTTGAGCCGCGCACCGACCGGCTCGAGCAGCGCCTTGATCGCTTCCTTGTTGGTCTTCTCGGCGTGGCCCAGCCGCTCGTTCGCTTCGCGCGCGAGCCGCTCCTGCGCTTTGGTCAGCACTTCGTCGCCCGCGAGCTTGAACTGCGCCAGCATCTCCTCGCGCGCTTCCTTCATCGCCGCGATCTGCTTGTCGAAATTCTCGGCGTTGGCCTTGAGTGTCGCGAGCTCGATCTGCGCATCGCCCAGATCCTTGATCGCAGCCTTGAACTCGCCCTCGCGCTCGGTGAGCGAAGCCTTGAGGGCAGCAGCGGGCCGCGAGCCAACGAACCAGCCGAGTGCCAGTCCGGCAATCAGAACGAGGAAGATCAGGAAAATTGCCGTAGTGTCCATTTGGCCACCCTAGGCGGAACGGAGAGGGAACGCCAGCCTCGCAGGCGCGATTTCAACCGTCAGCAAAAATTACGCCGCTTCACGCAGTTTCTTGAGCTTCTTGAGCGCCATGTTGCGTTTGAGGCGGCTCAAGTGGTCGATGAACAGGATGCCCTCGAGGTGGTCCATCTCGTGCTGGATGCAGGTGGCCATCAGGCCTTCCATGTCCTCTTCGTGGGTTTCCCCTTCGAGGTCCTGATAGCGCACGCGGCAAGTCGCCGGGCGATCGACGTCGGCATAGATCTCGGGGACCGAGAGGCAGCCTTCCTGGTAGGTCGCCAGCTCTTCCGCCGGATCGAGGATTTCGGGATTCACGAACACCCGCGGCTCGCGCTTGGTCGGCTGGTGGGTGTGCTGGTGCCCGCCGTGGTTGCACACTTCGGGTTCGGCATCGGGGTCTTCGGGCTGGAGGTCGATCACCAGCACCCGCTTGGGTACGCCGACCTGGATCGCGGCAAGGCCGATGCCGGGCGCATCGTACATCGTCTCGAACATGTCGGACACGAGCTCGCGCAACTCGTCGTCGAACGCGGTGACGGGGGTCGATACAGTCTTGAGCCGGGGGTCCGGCACTTCGAGGATTTCGCGGATAGCCATGCTTGTCAGATAGTCGCAGCAGGGAGAATGTTCAACGCGATTGGCGCTATGCCCATTCGGATACGCGTGATCGGCTCACCCCACCGGCCGACGCGCCCTGAGCGCCTGGGCCAAAGTGCCTTCGTCGAGGTAGTCGAGCTCGCCGCCCACCGGCAGCCCGTGCGCCAGCTGGGTGATGCGCACCGGGAAGGCCTCCAGCCGCTCGGCGATGTAGTGCGCGGTGGTCTGCCCTTCCAGCGTGGCGTTCATCGCCAGCACCACCTCGTCGATCCCGCCCCCCTCGACCCGCGCGAGCAGCGAGGCGATGTTGAGATCCTCGGGCCGCACCCCGTCGAGCGCGGAGAGCTTGCCGCCGAGCACGTGGTAGCGCCCGGTGAACAGCTTCGCACGGTCGAGCGCCCAAAGGTCGGCCACGTCCTCCACCACGCACAGGCTGCGCTGGTCGCGGCGCGGATCGGCGCATACGCCACACGGGTCCTGCGTATCGACATTGCCGCAGGTTCCGCATTCGACGAGCTTGTCCTGCACCTCCAGCAAGGCGCTGACGATCTGGCGCAGCGCGGTCTCGCGCCGTTTGACCAGCCACAGCACCGCCCGCCGTGCCGAACGCGGGCCGAGGCCGGGCAGGCGCGCCAATGCGGATGCCAGCGTCTCGATCTCTTGCGATGCCATAAGCGCGGAGATAGGGCCTGCCCCGCTTGAACGAAAGGTAGCCGCACGGCTTATGCGCCCAAAATGCGAATAGTCTTCATGGGAACGCCGGACTTCGCGGTGCCGACGCTCGCCGCGCTGCACGAGGCGGGGCATACGCTGGTGGCCGTCTATACCCAGCCGCCGCGGCGCGCCGGGCGCGGCAAGAAGCTGCAACCCAGCCCCGTCCAGCGCGCGGCGGAGATCCGCCATATCCCGGTGTTCTCGCCCGCCTCGCTCAAGTCTGCCGAAGCGCAGGCGGAATTCGCGTCGCACGAGGCAGACGTGGCAGTAGTGGCCGCTTACGGCCTGATCCTGCCGCAAGCGGTGCTCGATGCACCCAGGCACGGCTGCCTCAATGTCCACGCCAGCCTGTTGCCGCACTGGCGCGGCGCGGCACCGATCCAGCGTTCGATCCTTGCAGGTGACACGGTGACCGGGGTGACGATCATGCAGATGGAGGCCGGGCTCGATACCGGGCCGATGCTCGCCACCGCCCGCACCCCGGTGGAAGACAAGACCGCCGGCGAACTGACCGAAGAACTGGCCGAGATCGGCGCGCAGCTGATGGTCGGCACGCTCGAAGACCTAGCCATGCTCCATGCGGTTCCGCAGGATGACGCCGAAGCGAGCTACGCGCCCAAGATCGACAAAGCCGAAGCGAAGATCGACTGGACCGCCAGCGCCGAAGCGATCGAGCGTCAGGTGCGCGCCTTCGCCCCGTTCCCCGGTGCGTGGTTCGAATTGGATGGCGAGCGGATCAAGGTGCTGAAGGCGCAGGTCATCGCGCGCGAGGGCAAGCGCGGCACCACGCTCGACGACCAAATCACGATCGCGTGCGGCAACGCCGCGCTGCGCCCGGTCCGCATCCAGCGCGCGGGCAAGCCGGCGATGGATACCGAGGCTTTCCTGCGCGGCAAGCCGGTCCCTGCCGGAGTTGTCGTCGGATGATCCCCGTTCGGTTCGAGCGCAGTCGAGAACCGTCGAGCGAGGTGTCTCGACTACGCTCGACACGAACGGTTGGGGGCGTGGCGTGACCCGTTTCGCTCTGACCCTCGAATTCGACGGCACGCCGTTCATGGGGCTGCAGCGCCAGCCGCACGGGCCGAGCGTGCAGGAATCTGTCGAGCGCGCGGTGCAGGCGGTGACAAGCGAGGAGGCGACGCTCGCCGCGGCAGGGCGAACCGACACCGGGGTCCACGCGCGGGCGATGCGTGCCCATGTCGATATCGCCAAGGAGATCGACGCTTTCCGCCTGATGGAGGCACTGAACGCACACTTGCGGCCCGACCCGATCGCAGTGCTCGCGTGCGACGTGGTTCCGGACGACTGGCATGCGCGGTTTTCGTGTATCGGGCGGGAGTACGAATACCGCATCGCCAACCGCCGCGCGCCGCTGACGCTTGATCTGAACCGGGCGTGGCAAGTGGCGCGCCCGCTCGATGCAGACGCCATGCACGATGCTGCACAGGCGCTCGTCGGCCAGCACGATTTCACGACTTTCCGTTCGGTCCAGTGCCAGGCGAAAAGCCCGGTCAAGACGCTCGACCGGCTCACCGTGCGGCGCGAAGGCGAGCAGGTGATCGTCGAGGCCGCCGCGCGCAGCTTCCTCCACCACCAGGTCCGCTCGATGGTCGGTTGCCTCGTGCTGGTCGGGCTCGGCCGGTGGAAAGTCGAACGCGTGGCCGAAGCGCTCGCAGCCAAGAACCGGCAAGCCCTCGGCCTCAACGCCCCGCCGCACGGGCTCTACTTCATGGCGGCGCGCTATCCGTAAGGATTGAGAATCGCGGGGCCGTCACCTGGTTTGGGAGGTCTGATGTTGGTCCTAAAGAGATTTTTGGTCGAATGTCTGGAATGGGGTGGAAAGCGGACGCTAGCCCCACCCGTCATCCCAGCGAAAGCTGGGATCGCTGTCCGTTAGAGCAGATGCCCGAAGAGATCACCCCAGCCCGGATTGGCTTTTTCGATGAGTTCGATCTTCCATGCTCGCTTCCACGCCTTCATGGCCTTTTCCCGGCTGATCGCCTCAACGATGTTGGTGTGGGATTCGGCGCAGACCAGTCGATCCAGCCCATAACGGCGGCAGAAAGCAGACCCCTTACCTGTCCGATGCTGCATTACGCGGGCAGGCAAATCTGCCGTCACGCCGATATAGAGCACCCCGCCGCGTCTGTTTGTCATAATGTAAACCCAGCCACCCATTCCAGCCAGCTAGCACGGGGACGATAGTGATCCCAGCTTTCGCTGGGATGACGGACGTTAGCAGCACAAAGTCCGCAATCGGGCCGTAAGCTGACCGTCAGCTGCCCAGCCACTTCCCCCATCCCGCCCTTCCCGCTAATCCCGCCGTATGACCGACACTGTCTATGTCCTCAACGGGCCCAACCTCAACCTGCTCGGGCTGCGCGAGCCGGAAATCTATGGTTCCGATACGTTCGACGATATCGCCGGGATGCTCGAGGACCGGGCGCGCGAGCTGGGGCTGGAGGTCGACGTGCGCCAGTCCAACCACGAAGGGCACCTGGTCGACTGGCTGCATGAAGCGCAGGCAGAAGGCGCGAAGGCAGTGCTGCTCAACGCCGGGGCCTATACCCACACCTCGATCGCACTGCTCGATGCGATCCGATCGATCAAGACCCCGGTGATCGAGGTCCACCTGTCGGATCCGGCGACGCGCGAGAAATTCCGGCATATTTCCTATGTCGGAATGGCGGCAGTCGATGAGGTGAAGGGTCTCGGCGCGCGGAGCTATATCGTCGCTCTCGAGAAGGCAGCCGCGCTCTAGAGGGGCCTGCCCCACTCTGGCCGCAATCGACGGCCACCCCTTGCCAGCCCGCGCGCTTGCGAATAGGCGGGCGGCGGACGCAACAAGAGGCACACAATGGCCGAAACCAAGGGCTCGCCTTCGCGTACGCGGGGCATGAACGTCGATACCAAGCTGGTGCGCGAGCTGGCAGAGCTGCTCGCCGAGACCGGACTCACCGAAATCGAAGTCGAAGACGGCGACCGCAAGGTGCGTGTGGCGCGCGGCGGCGTGGCGGCTATGGCTGCCCCTGTCGCAATGCCGGCACCGGCAGCGGCTCCCGCCCCGGCGACTACCGCTCCCGCCGCGCCCGAACCGGCTGCGGCGGCACCGGCCGAAGTGGTTGGCGCGCTCAAGTCGCCGATGGTCGGCACGGTCTATCTCTCGGCCGAACCGGGCGCCGCACCGTTCGTGACGGTCGGTGACAGCGTTAAGCAAGGCGATACCGTGCTGATCGTCGAAGCGATGAAAGTGATGAATCCGATCACCGCCGACAAGGCCGGCACGATCCAGGCGATCCTGGTCGAGAACGCGCAGCCGGTCGAATTCGACCAGCCGCTCGTCGTCATCGGCTGAGGGGCCAGGCGCTCACATGGCTATTTCGCGTATCCTGATTGCCAATCGCGGCGAAATTGCGCTGCGCATCCACCGCGCGGCGCACGAAATGGGGATCGAGACGGTCGCGGTCCATTCCACCGCCGATGCCGATGCGATGCACGTGCGGCTGGCAGACCACGCGGTGTGCATCGGCCCGCCGCCCGCCGCCGACAGCTATCTCAACGTCGCGGCGATCATATCAGCTGCGGAAATCTCCGATGCCGATGCGGTCCACCCGGGCTACGGTTTCCTGTCCGAAAACGCCAAGTTCGCCGAAATCGTCGAGGCGCACGGGCTCAAGTGGATCGGACCCAAGCCCGAACACATCCGCACGATGGGCGACAAGGTGGAAGCCAAGCGCACCGCTGGCGCGCTGGGCCTGCCGCTCGTGCCTGGCAGCGATGGCGCTGTATCTGATGTCGAGGAAGCGAAGAAAATCGCCGCCGAAATCGGCTATCCGGTGATCATCAAGGCTGCCAGCGGTGGCGGTGGCCGAGGGATGAAGGTATGCGAGAGCGAGGATACGCTCGAAACGCTGATGAAGCAGGCGGGCAGCGAGGCCAAGGCCGCGTTCGGCGATGCCACGGTCTATATCGAAAAGTACCTTGGCAACCCGCGCCACATCGAATTCCAGGTGTTCGGCGACGGCGAAGGCAACGCGATTCATCTGGGCGAGCGCGACTGTTCGCTCCAGCGCCGCCACCAGAAGGTGCTCGAGGAAGCCCCCTCCCCCGTCATCACACCCGAAGAGCGCGCGCGGATGGGGGGCATCTGCGCCAAGGCGATGGCCGACATGGGTTATCGCGGGGCAGGCACGATCGAGTTCCTGTGGGAAGACGGCGGGTTCTACTTCATCGAAATGAACACCCGCCTGCAGGTGGAACACCCGGTGACCGAAGCGATCACCGGGGTCGACCTGGTGCGCGAGCAGATCCGCGTCGCCGACGGCAAGCCGCTGTCGGTCGAACAGGACGAACTGCGCTTCACCGGCCACGCGATCGAGTGCCGGATCAACGCCGAAGACCCGTTCACCTTCGCCCCTAGCCCCGGCCTGGTGGATTACTACCATGCCCCGGGCGGGATGCATGTGCGCGTCGATTCAGGGCTTTACGCAGGCTACCGCATACCTCCCTATTACGATTCGATGATCGCCAAGCTGATCGTTTACGGCCGCACGCGCGAAGGGTGCATCATGCGCCTCAAGCGCGCGCTGGAGGAGATGGTGGTACAAGGGGTGAAGACCTCGATTCCTTTGCACCAGGAACTGCTCCGGCAGCCTGATGTGTTGAGCGGCGACTATTCGATCAAGTGGCTCGAAGAGTGGCTCAAGGAGCGGGGTTGATCGGTTAAGGGGTACCCCTGACGCTCCAATTGCACTCTTGTCATACTCGGCGCACAATTCCCCGCTTGAGGGGGATGCGAATCATGGAAAACCACGGAGCGCTGGTCGGCTGGACGCACCAGGACCTCGGCAACAGGGTGCTGCTGTGCGTCGAAAGCGTGCGGACACCCGAAGACGCGAAGAACCACTCGCCCGACGTCACCCGCGTCCTGATGACCAAGAAGCAGGCAGCAGTGCTCGGCGATTTCCTGCTCGGATTGTCCGGCGAGAGCCGACCCGATCGCGGAGATCGCGGAATGCTGAAGCGGCTATTCGGCTGATTTGGGGATCGCTTCGGCCGCGGATTCCCGCGCGATTACCTATTCCAGCGGCACGCCCGGTTCGTGCTTCGCCGTGCGGATCGTCAGCGAAGTTTTGACGCTTTCCACGTTGGGCGCGGGCGTCAGCTTGCTGGTGAGGAATTCCTGGAAGCTCTGCAGGTCGCGGCTGACGACCTTGAGGATGAAGTCGATTTCGCCGTTGAGCATGTGCACTTCACGCACTTCGGGCAAGTCGCGCATCGCGGCCTCGAATTCGCGCAGTGAATTTTCTGCCTGGCTCTTGAGGCTGACCATCGCGAACACCGTGATCGCAAAACCCAGCTTCGACGCGTCGAGATCGGCGTGATACCCGCGGATGACCCCGTCTTCCTCCAGCGCGCGCACTCGGCGCAGGCATGGCGGAGCAGTCAGGCCGACGCGGGTAGCGAGCTCGACATTGGTCACCCGCCCTTCGCTCTGCAGTTCGGAGAGCAATTTGCGGTCGATATCGTCCAGGTTGGCCATTGCCGTGCCCCCGCAGGAAACCCTATCCAGCTTTGCGGCCTGCACCCAGCAAAGCAACGATTGCCGCGCAGAATCGCCCTTGCGGCTAATATTATTGTTTCTGCCAGCAATTGTCCCGCTTTGCAACGCAGCCCGCACTGCCGATTCCGCAGGTTCGTGGGCCTGTTAGAAGCACCCGTGCGAAGGCGCGCGAGCGCCGCCGCCGATTCAGCGCAGGGCCCGTGGGCCCATTTGGAGAGTTTTAAGCAAGCCGATGCAGATCGACGACCGCCTTGCCACCGTGTTGCGCCACCGCGCCGCGGGCGAGCGTGCGGCGCGAACACAGTATCGCCAGCTGCTCGACTTGCTCGGCGCGCGTCGCACGACCGGAGACGAGAGCCTGCTGGCCGCCGCCTGGCTGCGGCTGGCGGCACTCGGTGAAACGATCGCAGTGTCCGACCGCGCGACGATGATCCGCGAACCGGGCCTGCGCTTCCGCAATCCCGAACTGGTGATGCACCTGGCCGACGACGAGCCGGAGATTGCCGCTGCCGCGCTCGGCGTGGCCCAACTTTCAGCAGACGACTGGGAGGCGGTGATCCCCCGCCTTCCGGTTCGTGCCCGCGGCTTCCTGCGCCTGCGCCGCGATTTGCCCGCGCCGACGATGGAGCTGCTCGAACGGCTCGGGGTGCGCGACCGTGGCCTGCCGAGCCCCGACCTGCCGGTCGAACCCGAGGTCGAACTCGATCATGGCCCCGCGCGCCCGATCGCAGCGAACGACCTAATCGACGAACGTGCTGCGGAACCCGAAGCAGAGGCAGAGGACAGCGAGATCGGCGCACTGGTCCGCCGCATCGAGAGCTTCCGCAAGAGCCGCCCGACCCGCCAGCCGAGCGGGGACTCGCCGCGCTTGCCGCTCGGCGATCGGAGCGAACCGATCCGCGCCCCGCTCGCCGGATTCGCCTTCACCACCGATGCCGAAGGGCGGATCGATTGGGCGGAAGCCGGTGTTGCGCCGATGGTCGTCGGGGCGACCCTGCCGCCGGCACGCGACGCCGCCCGCCGAGATCGCCAACCGCTGCGCCACTTCGCGCTGAGCTGGGACGGCGCGCCGCAAGTCGCGGGCCAATGGATCGTCGATGCGACGCCGCGATTCACCGATCCGGGCGGCCATTTCTACGGTTACGCGGGGCGCTTCCGCCGCCCGCCCGAAACACCGACGGTATCGCACCCTCGACAGGGAGATCGCAGCGCGGACCTGATGCGCCAGCTCCTCCACGAGCTGAAGACCCCGGTCAATGCGATCCAGGGATTTGCCGAAGTGATCCAGCAACAGCTGTTCGGGCCGACTCCGCACGAATACCGCGCGCTGGCGGCAGCGATTGCCGGCGATGCCGCACGGATGCTTGCCGGGTTCGACGAACTCGACCGGCTGGCCAAACTCGAGAGCGGTGCGCTTGCGCTCGAAGATGGTGAGAGCGACTTCGCGGCGATCCTCTCGCGCCTCGCCGCGCAGCTGCAGGAAGTGCTGAGGGCCCGCAACGCAGGCTTCGTGCTGACCCTGCCCGAAACCGGCGGCGTGAAGGTGCCGATTGCACCCACCGAGGCAGAAGCGCTCGCATGGCGGCTGCTGGCGACACTCACCGGATCGATCGGCGCAGGCGAACAGATCGCGCTGTCGCTCGAATGCTCCAACGGCACCGCCACGCTCGATTGCGCCCTGCCCGCAGCACTTGCCGCGCGCGACGACGTGTTCGCCGACGGGACCCGGGCATCGGGCGCAGTCAGCGCCGGTATGTTCGGTGTCGGCTTTGCGTTGCGTTTGGCGCGGGCCGAAGCGCGCGCGGCTGGTGGCGATCTTGTGAGCGAGCGCGGCCAGCTACTGCTCCGGCTCCCGTGCTTGACCAAGACCAAGCCCGCCCCTAGCGACATTGCCGACGAAGCGGTGTCCGGCTGAAGGGCAATCGCGGCAGCGGGGCCAGCGCTTGAGCGAGCGTCCGATCACACAACCGCCCGGCGCAGGGCGCAAAGCCGATCTCGGCAAGGACTTCGGCCAACGCTCGCTGCTGACGGTCGATACGGAGGAAGAATTCGACTGGAACGGCCCGTTCACGCGCGATCGGCACGGTGTCGAACATGTCCCGCATATCGCCCGGTTCCAGCAGATGTGCGAAGCGATGGGCGTGGTCCCCACCTACCTCGTCGACTGGCCGATCGTGCAAGCACCGGCAGCGATTGAGCTGCTCGGCGGAGCGGTAAAGGCCGGGAAGGCTGAAGTCGGCATCCAGCTGCACCCGTGGGTCAACCCGCCGTTCGAAGAAGAGGTCAACGAGCGCAATTCATATGTCGGCAACCTGCCGCCCGCGCTCGAACGCGACAAGTTCCTGCGCCTGCGCGACGCGATTGCCGAGAACTTCGGTACTCAGCCGCTGATCTACCGCGCGGGCCGCTATGGCCTCGGCCCCGAAACCGCGCGGCTGATGCGCGATGCGGGGGTGTCGGTCGACAGCTCGGTGCGCGCCAACTTTGACTATCGCGGCGGGTACGGGCCGAACTACGCCGATCACCCGCTGGTCCCTTACTGGGTCGAAGGTGGAGAGCGAGACCTGCTCGAGCTGCCGCTGACGACGGTTTACTGGGGCCTGCTGCGGCGACAAGGGCGGTTGCTCAACCCGCTGTTAGACCGAATCCCGCGCGGACGCGGCGTGTTCTCGCGGCTCGGGCTGCTCGAGCGGATTGCTCTGACGCCCGAAGGGGTGACCGCCGAAGAGGCGCTGCGCGGGATCGACATGGCGCTCGACGACGGGCTGCCGTTGCTGGTGCTGAGCTTCCATTCGCCCTCGCTCGCGGTCGGCCACACCCCCTACGTGCGGAGCGAAGCCGACCTTGAACGATTCTACGACTGGTTCGAGCGGATCTACACCTACCTGGAGATGCGCGCGGTCGCACCGACGACCGTCGCCGAGATTGCCGCAGCGGCGGGCCTCAGAGACGCTTGCCAGTAGCACCCGCGCAGGCTACCGCGCGCGCTCCGGCACCGGCGAAGGGCCTGTAGCTCAGCGGTTAGAGCTGGCCGCTCATAACGGCTAGGTCGCGGGTTCGAATCCTGCCGGGCCCACCATCGGGCCGGACGGCACACGGTCGGGGAGTAGCGCAGTCTGGTAGCGCGCCTGCTTTGGGAGCAGGATGTCGCAGGTTCGAATCCTGTCTCCCCGACCAATCCGCCGTGGTTTGCAACCCATTTCTCAATCTGCCGGGACTCCGATCTATCGACGGAGCGCCGGATAGCGCGGCTACGGCGTTCAGGCGCCTGTGAGCGGGATCTTGAGGTAGCGCGTGCCGTTGTCTTCCGGCTCCGGGAAATGCCCCGCACGCATATTGACCTGGATCGAAGGCAGGATCAGTCGCGGCATCCCCAATCCCTTGTCGCGCGTCTCGCGCATCTCGACAAAATCGTCCTCGCTCACTCCGTCGGCCGCGTGGACATTGCCCTTGCGCTCCCCTGCGACGGTAGTCTCCCACGCATAGTGGTCGCGGCCGGGTGCCTTGTAGTCGTGGCAGAGAAACAGCCGGCTCTCGCCGGGAAGCGACAACAGACGCCGGATCGAACGATAGAGCTCGCGCGCATCGCCGCCCGGGAAATCCGCCCGCGCGGTGCCATAATCGGGCATGAACATCGTGTCGCCGGTGAACACTGCATCGCCGATCACATATGCGACATCCGCCGGGGTATGGCCGGGGACGTGCAGCACCACCGCCTCGAGCTCGCCGATACGGAAGGTGTCGCCATCACCAAACAGCCGGTCGAACTGCGATCCATCGCGCGCAAATGCTTGGCCCTCGTTGAAAGTGACGCCGAAGGTGCGCTGGACCTCGGTGATGTCCTGGCCGATCGCAATCGTGCCGCCGAGCTGGTCTTGCAGGTAAGGTGCAGCAGACAAGTGATCGGCATGGGCGTGCGTTTCGAGCAACCATGCGACAGTCAGGCCGTTTTCCCGCACATAGGCGATCACTTGATCAGCCGAAGCGTGGGAAACCGCGCCCGCCGCGGGATCGTAGTCGAGCA
Source organism: Tsuneonella mangrovi (assembly GCF_002269345.1). Lineage (NCBI taxonomy): Bacteria > Pseudomonadati > Pseudomonadota > Alphaproteobacteria > Sphingomonadales > Erythrobacteraceae > Tsuneonella > Tsuneonella mangrovi. Next base: position 2,623,201 of record NZ_CP022889.1, on the reverse strand, counting down.
CGGAGTCGATTATCGCCGCCGTGAAGGTCGCGGGATCGTGCACGACGTGGGTGGCAGTAAACGTCGCTTCGTCGAAGAAGGTTGCGACAACGGGTGCTGCCGCAGCGCCTGCAAGTGCGCTGCGGGTTACCTCGGAAGCCCGTTCGAGAGCAGTATCTCGAGCCTTGTCGGCCATCATCGCATTCCCATTCCTAATTAAAAATTGTAAGTAATAATGTATATGTCTTGCGTCAAGCGAACGGCTGGCTTAACCTGCGGACGATCATGAACGAATTTGCCAGCCAGACTACTCCTGCGCCACCCCTTCGGATCGGCGATGTCGTACCGCGCTTCACCGCGCGCAGCACGCAAGGTCCGATCGACCTTGGCGACTACGACGACCGGTGGGTCGTGCTGTTCGCCCACCCGGCCGATTTTACTCCGGTATGCACCAGTGAATTCGTCGCGCTTGCGAAGGCCCAGGCGGAGTTCGAGGCGCTTGGCTGCACCCTGATAGGGCTGTCGGTCGACAGCCTGTTTTCCCACTTGGCGTGGGTTCGCTCGATCTACGACATGACCGGATTCGAAGTGACTTTCCCGATCGTGGAAGACCCGACGGTCGAGATCGCCCGCGCCTACGGGATGGTCGGCGGCGATGCGGCCGATGCGACCGGCGTGAGAACAACCTACTTCATTTCCCCGGGCGGGGTCCTGCGGGCTTCGATCTGTTATCCTTCGAACGTCGGACGCTCGATTCCCGAAATGCTGCGATTGCTGAAAGCGCTGCAGCTGGCCGATCGCGACGACGCGCTGGTCCCGGCGGACTGGCAGCCCGGCGGCAATCTTTTGCAAGTGCCCGGTGAGACCACCGATGGTTTGTTCGCGAGTTCGACCGCGAGCGAATGGTTTTACAAGCCAGCAAAGCCGGGAAACGCCAATGGCTGAACCGATCGATCGCGATTTCGACGGCAGCGCCGAAGTGCTGCGCGCGGTGGCCCACCCGGTGCGCCTGCAGATCCTGTGTGCGATCAAGGACGAGCCGCACTCGGTCAGCGAAATCGAGGAAGCCACCGGGATCGCCCAGCCCGGGCTTTCGCAACAGCTGGCAATCCTGCGCAAGGCCTCGCTGGTGATTACCCGGCGCGACGGGAAGAAGATCTACTACCGGGTCGACCGCGACCAGATGCTCGGCGCGAGCGACCTGCTCGATGCGCTGGCCGGTACTGCGTTCGACGCCCACCGCGAGCGTCCGTCGGGACGCCCGGCGAGCAGCGGCAGCGCCGCGACTTTCGCCCGCATCCTCAGCCGGAACTGAAAGCGATTTCGGTCAACCGGCGGGCAGGGCCTGCCGGATCCACTGCACGATCACGTTTTGCGGCATCGCGCCCGCTTGCCGCGCGACCTCCCTGCCCCCGGAAAACACGGCCAGCGTCGGGATCGAGCGGATCGCATGCTGCGCCCCTGCCGCCTGTTCGGCCTCGGTATCGCATTTGACGCAGACCGCTTGCCCACCCAATTGCGCGGCCGCAGCGGCATAGGCAGGTGCCATCGCACGGCACGGCCCGCACCACGGAGCCCAGAAGTCGACCACGACCGGCACGTCCGACCGGGCGATCATCTTCGCCAGGACCGCTCCGCCGACCGACGGCGGATCGCGCGGCGTCAAGGCCGCCTTGCACTTTCCGCAAACCGGGCCTTCGCCCAGCCGCGTGGATGGCACGCGGTTTGCTGCACCACACGAAGGGCAAATCAGGATTTTCGCGCTCATTCGCTCGCCTCCTCGGGGAACAGCGTCAGCGGGCGGCCATCGTCGCGCAGGACGACGTAGATCGCCGGGATCACCAGCACCGTCAGGATGGTCGAACTGGCAAGGCCGAACAATAGCGAGATCGCCAGCCCCTGGAAAATCGGGTCCGTCAGGATTACCGCCGCGCCGATCATCGCCGCCGCCGCGGTCAGCACGATCGGCTTGAAGCGGATCATGCCGGCTTCGAGCAGCGTGTCGCGCAGTGATTTCTCAGGCGTTCGCGCGTGGCGAATGAAATCGACCAGCAGGATCGAATTGCGCACGATAATCCCCGCAAGCGCAATGAAGCCGATCATGCTGGTAGCGGTGAACGGTGCCCCGAACAGCATATGGCCGAGCACGATCCCGACCAGTGTGAGCGGGATCGGCGTGAGGATCACCAGCGGGATCTTGAAGTTCTTGAACTGGCCGACGACCAGCACGTAGATCGCCAGCAGCGCGACCATGAACGCCGCGCCCATGTCGCGGAAAGTGACCCAGGTGATCTCCCATTCACCGTCCCACAGCAGCGTGGTGTGCTGCTCGTTGGTCGGCTGGCCATGCAAGCTGATTTCCGGCTTTTCCAGGCCGTGCTTCGTCCAGTCGAAATTGTCGATCGCCTTGTCGACCGCGAGCATTCCGTAAATCGGCGCTTCGTAGCGTCCGGCAAGGTCAGCCATGACCATCGTCGCGCCGCGCCCGTCTCGGCGATAGATCGACTCACCGCCCTTGGCGTTGGTCACGTCCACCACCTGGTCGAGGCGGATCAGTTGCGGTCCGCCCGGCCCCTGCATCGCCGCCACCGGGGTCGCGCCCAAGCCCTGGCTCCAGCTACGCTGTGACTGGTCTAGCCCGATCTGGATCGGCAGCGGCATCCGGCCCATCCCTTGCGGCGCGTATCCGACCGTCTGGTTGCCCATCAGCGCGCCGATGCTGTCATACACCTGCCGCTGCGACAGGCCGTAGTAGTCGAGCTTGCTGCGGTCGGGATTGATCCTGAGTTGGGGCACCGCCTGCCCGAAACTGTTGTCGACATCGACGATGAACGGGATCGACTTGAAAATCTTCTCGACTTGCAGCGCGGTCGCCCTGCGCACCGCTTCGTTGGGGCCATAGATTTCCGCCAGCAGCGTCGCCAGCACCGGTGGACCGGGCGGCGTTTCGACGACCTTGATCGAGGCACCCGGCGGCAGCGGGATCGCTTCGGCAAGCTTCTTGCGCAGCGCGACCGCGATCTCGTGGCTCGACTGCGACCGGTCGCCCTTGGGATAGAGCGTCACCATCAGATCACCCATCCACGGCTTGTCGCGCAGGAAATAGTGCCGCACCAGCCCGTTAAAATTGAACGGCGCGCTGGTCCCGGCATAGGCTTCGAGCGATTCAACCTCGGGGAAGCTACGGGTGACCGATCCCGCGCGCTCAAGCACGCCGCTGGTCGTCTCGAGGCTGGTCCCTTCGGGCATGTCGACCACGAGTTGGACTTCGGACTTGTTGTCGAACGGCAGCAGCTTCACCGTCACCGCCTTGAAGTAGAACATCGAGCACGCGACAAGCGTCGCCACCCCTACCCCGATCAGGAACCGGCGAGCGGTATTGCGGTCGCGGATGACCTTGGCAGCGACCCGCCCGTAGAGCGCGCCAATCTTGCCGCCATGCGAATCCTCGTGCTCGTGGCTCGAAAGCGCGGTGCGCGCAAAACGGATCATCAGCCACGGCGCGATGATCACCGCGACAAAGAAGCTGAACACCATCGCCGCGCTGGCGTTGATCGGTATCGGTGCCATGTAGGGGCCCATCAGGCCAGACACGAACAGCATCGGCACAAGCGCGGCGACCACCGTCAACGTAGCGATGATCGTCGGGTTCCCGACTTCGGCCACCGCTTCGATCGCCGCCTGCCTGCGGTCACGGCCATCATTCATCGCCCAGTGCCGCGCGATGTTCTCGATCATCACGATCGCATCGTCCACGAGGATGCCGATCGAGAAGATCAGCGCGAACAGGCTGACGCGGTTGATCGTGAAGCCCATCACGTTGCTGGCGAACATCGTCAGCAGGATCGTGGTGGGGATGACGATCGCGGTCACACCCGCTTCGCGCCAGCCGATGGCAAACCCGATCAGGATGACGATCGAGATCGTCGCCAGCGCGAGGTGGAACAGAAGCTCGTTGGCCTTCTCGTTCGCAGTCTCGCCGTAGTTGCGGGTGATGCTGACCTTCACGCTGCTCGGGATCAGCGGCCCTTCGAGCTCGTGGATCCGCTCAACCACTGCATCAGACACGTTGACCGCGTTCGAGCCGGTGCGCTTGGCGATCGCGAGGCTCACCGCCGGGGCGGAATTCCACGCGTCGTCCTTGCCGTCGCGCGCCCATTGCCACACGCGGTGCTGGTACTGCGTCTGCCCTTCGACGACTGTCGCCACGTCTTTCAGGTATACCGGCGCGCCGGTGATCGAGCGGACCTGCAGGTCGCCGACTTCTTTCGCGGTTTTGAGCGTTTGCCCCGCCATCACCGTAGCCGCTTCCCCATTCTCCCGCACGGTGCCGACAGGGAAGCTGCGATTGGCCTGGCTCGCCGCCTCGATCACGCTACCGAGCGGCACGCGGTTGGCGGCAAGTTTCGCCGGATCGGGAACGATGCGGATCGCTTGCTGCTGCCCGCCGACAATGAACGTCAGCCCGACATTTTCGACTTTGGCGACTTCGGTCTTCAACCGCTCGGCGAGTTCATAGAGCGCCTGGTCGTTCCACTTGCCCGGAGCGCCGGGCTTGGGGCTGAGCGTGAGCACCACGATCGGCACGTCGTTGATCCCGCGGACGGTCACTTGCGGTGGCGGTATGCCGACCGGAATCCGGTCGATATTGGCCTGGATCTTCTCCTGGACACGGGTCGAAGCATCGTCGGCATCGGAGCCGACCTTGAACCGCGCGGTGACCATCACGCCGTTGTCCTCGGCCTGGGTGTATACGTGTTCGACCCCGTCGATCGACTTGACGATCGTTTCCAGCGGCTTGGCCACCAGTTCGACCGCGTCGCTCGCCGAAAGGCCCGGCGCAGCGACACGAATGTCGACCATCGGCACGCTAATCTGCGGTTCTTCCTCGCGTGGGATCGTCATCGTTGCGATGATCCCGACGAGGATCGCCGTGAGCAGGAACAGCGGTGTCAGCGGGGAATTGATCGTCGCCCGGGTCAGCCGGCCGGAGATGCCCAGATCGCTCACCCGGCGTCCCCGGGGAGCGGCTTGAGCAACGTTTCGCCTGCGGCGACCCCGGACAGGATTTCGACCTTGCCGGCCTCGCCCGAAGGCGCGGTCTGCACTGGCACGGTCGCGGGCTCGCCGCTCTTGGGCTTCACGGTTACGTAGTCGACCCCGAAGCGCGTCGCGATGTAGTCGGCGGGTACGACCAGCGCCTTCTGTGCGCCGCTGTCGACCTCCGCCGCAAGCCGCCGTCCGATTAGCTTCGCATCAATGCCCGCCACATTGGCATCGGCCCGAACCTGCCCGCCGCTGACGGCAGGATAGACCTTGGCAATTGCGCCGGTAAGCACTTGCCCATCCTCGCCGGTCACGCGCACCGCGCTGCCCGGATGGATCTTGGTCGCAAGCGATTCGGGAATATCGAGCCGCAACACGACCGGGCCCGAAGTGACGATGGCGATCACCATCCCCGGCGCGACCGGGGAGCCTGCCGGAATATCTGCAGCCAGCACCCGGCCGGTCGCCGGGGCAAGCACTGCGCCCTGCCCCGCAACTGCACCGACAGCCTTTTGCTGCTGGCGCGCAGCGTTGACTTGCGCCTGCGCAGCGCTGGCAGCGGCCTGCGCCTGTTCGAGCCGCGCCTTGGCATAAACCTCGTTGTCGTAGAGATACTTGGAGCGTTCGAGCTCCGCCTGCGCCTGCGCCGCTTGTGCCTGTGCGGCCGCGGCTTGCGCGCCGTAGGCTCCGGCCTGGTAGCCCAGCTGGCTATCGACGATGCGGCCGATCACCTGACCCTTCTTGACGTAGTCGCCGTCGGTCACCGAAAGCGAGGTCAAAACGCCCTGAATGCGCGCCAGCGCCTTGGCCTGGTCGACAGTCGAGACTTCCGCACTCACCGAGGTCCAGTTCGGCACATCGAGCTGGCGCAGGACCAGCGACGGGCGCTGGGTCGCATTTCCAATTGGCGTGGCTCTCTCGTCCGCGCCGCCGCACGATGCCAGCGCAAGTCCGGCAGCCAGTGCAATCAGGGTAAAAGACTTGTGCATCGCGAACCTATCGCTCGATCGGGAGACCTGCGCGGTTCCACGCACCCATCCCCCCTTGCAGGTGCGCATCTGCGACCTCGTCGGGGCACATCTTAAGGGCTTTGGCCGAGCGGACTCCCCCCGCACAGTTGAGCACTATGGTCCTGCCCTTCGCATCGGGCAACTGGGAAGGGTCGAACCGTGAGAGCGGCAGGTTGATCGCTCCGGGAATATGGCCAGCGGCGTATTCGCCCGGTTCGCGCACGTCCACGACCACCGCCCGCTTGTCGAGCACCATGTCGTGGAGCACGCCCGGGGCGATATCGCGGATGGCCTTGGACTTTCCGAATCCGAACATTTTGAACCTTTCGATTATTTACTTGCCCATATCGTGTATATGTTTTAGCAGTCAAGCTTCAAATCGCGAGGAGAGATGTCATGGCTGAGTCGCACGTCGTCGTGCTCGGAGCAGGCCTTGGGGGGACCATCGCCGCTTACGAAATTCGCGCTGCACTGAAGGGGAAGGCGCGCGTTACCGTGGTCAACAAGGGGGATGACTACTGGTTCGTCCCTTCGAACCCGTGGGTCGCGGTCGGCTGGCGCGAGCCCGAGGCGATCCGGGTCAACCTGCCCCCGATCATGGCCAAGCAGGGTATCGGCTTCAATGGCTCTGGCGCGACGCGAGTCCACCCGGACGAGAACCGCATGGACCTCGGCGACGGCACCTCGATCGATTACGATTATCTTGTAATTGCAACGGGTCCCGACCTCGCATGGGATGAGATCGAAGGCTTCGGCCCCGAACGCAACACCGTCTCGATCTGCGAGACCGCCAGCGCCGCACAAGCCCACGCCAAGTTCGAAGAACTATGCGCCAATCCGCGCCCGATCGTGGTCGGTGCGGCGCAAGGTGCCAGTTGCTACGGTCCGGCATACGAGATGGCGATGACGCTCGACACCGCGCTCAAGCGGCGCGGCATCCGCCACAAGGTGCCGATGACCTTCGTCACGCCCGAACCCTATATCGGCCACCTCGGCCTGGACGGGGTGGGCGACACCAAAGGCATGCTCGAAAGCGAAATGCGTGATCGCCACATCAAGTGGATCACCAACGCCAAGGTCGCCAGCGTCGATGAAGGCACGATCCACATGGTCGAGGTCAACGAAGACGGTAGTGAGAAAAAGACCCACGACCTCGATTTCGGCTGGTGCATGCTGATGCCGCCGTTCCGCGGCGTGCCCGCACTGATGGGGCTCGAAGGACTCGTCAACCCGCGCGGCTTCGTGATCGTCGACAAGCACCAGCGCAATCCCAAGTACCAGAACGTGTTCGGGCTCGGCGTGTGCATCGCGATCCCGCCGACCGGGCCGACCCCGCTGCCGGTGGGCGTACCCAAGACCGGGTTCATGATCGAAAGCATGGTCACTGCGGTCGCGGAAAACCTGAAAGAGCTCCACGCAGGACAGGAGACGACCCACGAAGCGACGTGGAATGCGGTGTGCCTCGCCGACTTCGGTGACGGCGGCGTGGCCTTCATTGCCAAGCCGCAAATTCCCCCGCGCAACACCAACTGGGCGTCTGAAGGCAAGTGGGTCCACTTGGCTAAGATCGGCTTCGAAAAGTACTTCCTGCGCAAGGTGCGCAAAGGCCAGAGCGAACCGTTCTTCGAAAAGCTCGCGATGCACGCAATGGGCATCAAGAAGCTGGAAATGAACTGAAAAAGGAGACCAGGAAATGAATCTCGATCGTGCCGTACTCGCCTTTGCCGGTATCGTGGTGCTCGTGGGTGCCGTGCTGTCGGTTACCGTCAATCCGTGGTGGATCGCGCTGACGATCTTCGCCGGGCTCAATATGCTCCAGGCAAGCTTCACCGGGTTTTGCCCGGCGGCGATGATCTTCGCAAAGTTTGGCGTGAAGGAAGGCTGCGCTTTCCGCTGAGAATTCGATGCACAGACCGCTGATTTCCCTTGCCGCGCTCTCGGCGATTGCACTCGCGCAACCCGCGTCCGCGCAGTCGCTCGACGAGACGCTGGCAGCCGCCATCGCGCATTCACCGGCACTTGAGGCCGCGCGTGCGCGGGAGGACGCTGCCGACGCCACCGTCGCCCAGGCGCGCGCGGAACGCGCCCCTTCCGCCAGCGTGCAAGGACAGATCGGGTGGGGGCGGATCGATCCGCAGGGCTTTTTTGCCTTGCCCGCCGACAACGTCGAGCCGCGCGCGGCACAGGTCGGGATCGAGCTACCGCTCTATACCGGCGGACGCGTGAACGCGGCGATCGACCAGGCAAAGGTCGGCCAGCAGATCGCCGCCATCGGGGTCGATGCCGCAATGCTAGACCTGCGGCTGCAAGTGATCGCTGCCTATACGCAGGCCGTTGCCGCGAAGCGCGAAGTCGCCAGCTACAGCGCGATGGCCGAGATGCTGCAGGAAGTGCTCCGCAACGCCAGGTTGATGTACAAGGTCGGCTCGGCCACTTCGACCGATGTAGCCCAGGCCGAAGCGCGGTTGGCAGAGGCACAGGCGGGCCTCGCCGGAGCGAGCGGCAACCTCAAGGCGGCAGAAACGCAGCTGGAGGGGCTGGCAGGGCAGCCAGTCTCCCCTGACGATGCCTTGCCCCCTGCCCCGCCGGTTCCGGCCTCGTCCGACCAGGCCGCGCAGATGGCGGTCGCGAGCAACCCACAGCTGGCGCAGGCCCGCAAGGCAGCGGAAATGGCCGACGCGGGGGTCCGCTCGGCCAAGGCGGACCGCATGCCGACGATCGGCGCCTATGCCGAGGCATCGACCGTACGCGACCAGTTCTTCCCCGGGTACAAGGCCGACAGCGCCAGTGTTGGCCTGCGCGGGCAATGGAAATTCTTCACCGGTGGCCGGGTTGGCGCGAAAGTGTCCAAGGCCGAAGCCGATGCCCGCGCCGCAGCTGCCGATGCCCGGCTCGCCGAGCAAAACGTGAAAGTGCAAGCAGTGCAAAGCTACGAAGCCGTGCAGGCTGCGCGGGCAATGGTCGTCGCCACCGAGAAGCGCGCCGCCGCGACCCAGAACGCACTGCGCAGCACGCAGTTCGAAGTAAAGGCCGGGGCCAAGCCGCAGCTCGCCCTGCTCGACGCATCGCGCGAGGCATTGTCTGCACAAACCGCCCGCATCCGTGCGGAAGGAAACCTGTTGTCCGCCGCCTACACGCTGCGTAGCGTGACCGGGATGGACAGCAAGGCAGGCTCGTGACGCAGGATCGCCAATCGGCCGAAATGGACCGCACGCTCGCGCTCGAGACCTATCTCGAAGCGATCGCCGACAATGCGGAGAGCTATTTTCAGAGCCACCTGGCAAAGGAAGATCTCGCCAAAGTCCAACGCCTGAAAGGCATGGCGATCGAAAGCGACGATCTCGCCCAATTGCAGCACGATGCACTCTACATCGGGTGGACACCCGGAGACCTGCGCACCGGGGAGCTGAAAGAGCAATTGTTGCCGCTGATCGCAGCGATGCACGCAGCGGTCCGCGCGCAGGCGAGTGAAGCCGAGTCAGCCGATGCTGCGCTGCTCGATGCGTGGAAGGTGTTTCACGAAGCGCGGATCAAGGTGCTGATCCATTGCCTCTAGGAGGCGCGCGTCAGTCGATTTCGCAGTCCGCGCAGTAAATGTCGTAGAGCGTGTGGACCACGCGCTCGGCCTCTTCACTGGCGAGCGAGTACCACACGAACTGCGATTCGCGCCGGGTCTTCACCAGCTTCTCACGTCGCAGGATGCTGAGATGCTGCGACAGCGCCGACTGCGAGAGCTCGATCCGCTGCGCTAGCTCACCGACCGACATTTCCTGCTGTGACAGCAGGCACAGGATCATCAGCCGCGACTCGTTGGCCATCGACTTGAGCAGGCCGGTAGCCTGCGTGGCATTCTCCTGCATCCGCTCGAGCGGTAGTTCCACTTTCGACTTGTCCCGTCCGTCAGCCACCGCAGCCTTCGAAACCGTCGGCGGCCATCTTTGCCTCGTATGGCCCGGCAACCTCGCTGCCGGGAGTGAGCTGGCCCTTTACGCCATCCCAGTCGTCCGGCGCAAGGATCACCATCCAGTTTGCGTAAGGATCGGCGTTGGCAAGGTTCGGCTGGGCGACCAATGCCTCGTTTACCGCCACGATCTCACCACCTGCCATTGTCTTCGCAGGGCCGACCCACTTGCCGCTTTCGACGATCGCGCAGGACTTGCCCGGTTTGATTTCCTTACCGACTTTCTTGGGCGTGAATGCGACGAGTTCGCCCGCCAGCGCGGTCGCGACCGCGGTCATCCCGAGCTTGATGTTGCCGTCGCCTTCTTCCTTGATCCAGATGTGGTTTTCCACATCGTAGAGCAGGTCGTCGGGCAGGTTGCATCCGCGTACGTTAGGCATGATCGGCTCCCAAGGGTTCGACGGTGTCGTCAGGTGTCATTCGGCGCGGGCGGGACGAACAGCAAAAATCCCCCAACCCCGCTTCCTGCAGCTTTCCGCCGATAAACAGCACGAGATGCTTTGTCACGAGGCGCATCATCGCGATCGTGGTGGCATCGTTGTCCGCATTTTCGGCGTAGCGAATGAGATTGTAATGATACGCCAGTTCGCGGCAGGTTTCGCGGCAGGCATTGAAACTGGGATCGCCCTTTGCGCCCTGTCGATGCAGCGCGAGCAGGCGGAACCCTTCGCGCGTGTCGCGGGTCGGCTTCCCGCCGTGCGCCAAGATCCAGTTCTCCAGCACTTCCTCGCCCGCGACGAGCAGCTGCTCGGCATGACCGAGCGCTGTCGGCACGCGTTCACCCGAATTGAGCCACTGCTCGATTTCGGTGATGCTGCGCATCGTCAGACGATCCCCTTCGCTTTCAACAGCGGGATCGACTGCGAAACGTTGGCGTTGAGCCCGACCTTTCGCGGTGAAAGCCCCATCGCGAGGCCGAGCAGCTGGGTGAAGTAGATCACCTTGACGTTGGTATCCTTCGACAGCCGCTTGAGCGCACGGATCTGGTGCATCTCCAGCCCCGAGTGGCAAGTCGGGCATTCGGTTGCAATCACTTCCGCACCCGCCGCTTCCGCCGCCTCGAGGATATTGAGCACCAGCTTGGTCGACATGTCCGAATCCGACAGCGTGTGCGCCCCGCCGCAGCACGCGGTCTTGAGCGGGAAATCGACGTTCTCCGCCCCGGCAACCGCCAGCAGGTCGTCCATGTAGTGCGGCTTCGTCAGGCTCTCGCTGTCGCCGCCCTTGCCCTTCTCCGGAAAGATGTGGCGCGGCCGGGTGTACATGCAGCCGTAGTAGTTGGCGATCTTCAGGCCCTTGAGCCCGCCCTTGATCTTGGCCTTGAGCTCTTCCTCGCCAAAGCCCCACTTGATCCAGTCAAGCGCGTGGATCGTCTCGATCTCGCCCGGCTGGTAGGCTTCGTGCCCGGCCTTGGCGGAGATTTTCTCCACCACTTCCTTCGACTTCGGCTTCTGCGCGATGTCGTGTTCGGCCTTCTTGAGGTTGTGGTAGCAGCCGTTGCACGGTGCCATCACCACGTCGGCCTTGTTCTTGTGCTTGGCCTGGCTCATCACCCGCGAAGAGAGATAGGTCTGCACTTCGGGATCGATGTTCTTGACCTCCATCGCACCGCAACAGTTCCAGTCCTTCACGTCGACCAGTTCGAGGCCGAGCTTCTTGCCCACCGCGCGGGTGGAAATATCGTACGGCTGGCCCGACCCCTCCAGCGCGCAGCCGGGGTAGTAGGCGACCTTCTTGTACCGTTCCTTGCGGGTATCGTGCATCGCCCGTCCTTACTCTGCCGGTTCGAGGCCCAGCGCCTTGCGCGCATCGGCCTTTTCTTCTTCGATATGGCTCTTGATAGCGTCGCGCGCTTTCGACCAGTCGCTGGTCTTGGGCTTGAACACCGTGGCCATCCCCATCTTGAGGAGCGCAAACACCGGGAAGCCGGCAACCATCTGCTTGACCAGCTGAACCAGCCAATCCTGCATCAGCGGCTGCTTGGTTTCCTTGAGGAACTCCATCAGCACTTCGCCGTCTTCGATCTTGCCGCGCTCGACCACCTGGCCGGTGAAGATCTCGTCGAACACGGTAGAGTTCGTCTTCTCGGTATAACCCTTCATTTCCAGCCAGTGCGCGGTCGCCTTCATCACCCCTTCGGGCACGACGTCGCGCGGACAGGCGCTGGTGCACTTGTTGCAGCTGACGCACTGCCAGATGATGTCCTTGTCGCGGACCAACTCGCTCTCCATCCCCATGCGGATCAGGTAGATCCAGTAACGCGGGTTGAAGTCGGGGTTTTCGGCGTTGACCGTGCAGCTGTTGGTGCACGATCCGCATTGCCAGCAACGGTGGATGTACTCCCCGCCGGGCAGCGCCGCGATTTCGTCCTGCAGGTCTTCGTTGTAGTCGGTCACCACGCGGCTGCGGATGAAGGTCGACCAGTCACCTGAAACGTCGATCCCGTCGATCACGAGGTTTTCGTGCGTCTCGAGGTTTTCCGGGCGGATCAGGCTCTTTTCGTGAATGGGCATGTTATGCGTTCCCGAGCAGGCGCGAGGTGGTCATGATGTCGGACAGGTCGATATCGTCGCTGTCGCGATCTTCGTCATCGGAGGCGGTCTTGGGCTTGCCGCCGTCGAGCCCGAGCAGCCGCAGCACGAACAGGAAACTGTCCTGCTCGGAAGCGAAGTCGGCCTTGAGGAAAGCACCGCCCTGCGAAGCGATGTAGCCGGCGTAGACCTGCGCGCAGAGCAGGTCGACGTAGCACGGCACGTCGCGGAACACGCCGTTGTCGGTCAGGTAGCCCGACAGCTCCTCGCGCAGCTTGAGGAAGGTTGCGTAAGTGTCGGGCACGTCGATCATCATGTTGTCGACGTCTTCGGCAAACCAGATCTCACGCAGCACGCCCGAGTTCGCCTTGTGGTCCCACAGCCAGCGGGTCATCAGCGGGTAGAGTTCGCGGTTGGTGTTGTGGAGGATTTCGCACGCCAGGTCGCGGACCCAGCGATAGCGTTTGCCGCTCGGGAAATGGGTCTGGAAGCGTGCAATGCGTGCATCGGCATCGCCTTCTTCGAGCAGCTCGCAAACCGCCGCCTTCAGCGCGAGGAAGTCCGAACCTTCGGTGTAGTTGGCCGCGCGGCGACGAACGGTCGGCAGGAACATCAGCAGCTTGATAAACCGCTCGGGGGTCAGGTCCTTGCCGCCATTTTCAAGCGCGTCGCCGAACAGCGAGACCTTGAGGTTGATCGCCTCGACGATCTTCTCGATCCCGCCGTGCCGCTCCGACGCGGCAAGCAGCCCCGAAAGCGCACCCGACAGCGCCTCGCCATCGAGGTCGAGCCGGATCGCGAGGTCTTCTTCCCCCGGATGGTAGCCCGACAGATGTGCGCGCGCCGCCACGATCCTATTCGGCCGCTACGGCCGGCGGAGCGAGCGAGCCAAGCACCGACATTGCCGCTGCGGTGCCCTGCGCGATCGAATCGTCGATCGTTTCCGGGCCCGTCGCAGCGCCGGCAACGAACACGCCTTCGCGGTTGGTCGCGCCCATCACGCCGTAGGTGTTCTCGCGCTTGATGAAGCCCCAATGGTGGAGGTCGACCCCGAACACGCTCGACAGCAGCATGTTGTCGACGTTCGGGTCCATCCCGATCGCGTGCACCACCATATCGAACGGGATCGTGATCGGGCGCTTGACGAGGGTGTCCTCGCCCTTGACGATCACCTTGTCACCGTCGCTGGTCACTTCGGCGATACGCGCCTTGATGTACTTGACCTTGTGTTCTTCCTGGCTGCGCCAGTAGATTTCTTCGTAGAGCCCGAAGGTGCGGATATCCATGTAGTAGATGTAGACGTGGCAATCCGGCAGTTCCTCGCGGATTTCCATGCCCATCTTGGCCGAAACGGTGCAGCAAATCTTGGAGCACCATTCGCGCCCGATCTGGCGATCGCGGCTACCCACGCACAGCAGGATAGCGACGCGCTTTGGCGGCTCGCCGTTCGAGGGACGGCGGATGCCCTTGCCGCTCGAGATCATCTGCTCGACCTGGGTCGTGGTGACGACATCGGGGAAGAGGCCGAAACCCCATTCGGGCTTATTGACGCTGTCGAAGTGGGTGAAACCGGTGGCAAGGATCGCCGCCGCGGCTTCCACCGTGTCGCCGGTCGAAAGCTTGGCGGTGAAATTGCCCGGTTCGCCGGAAAATTCGGTCACGGTCGCTTCGGTCACGACCTTGACGTTGGGGCTATTCACGACGCGGTCGACCATCGGCCCGATCGCGTCCTTTGCCCACTCGAAGCTCGGGGCCAGCTTGGCATAGCCCGAGAGGATCGGCGCGCCGCCCAGCCGGTCGGCCTTGTCGACCAGGGTTACTTGTTGCCCGGCGATCGCCAGCGAATGCGCGGCGGCCAGGCCGGCGGGACCGCCGCCGACAACGAGAATGGATTTGCTCACGGCTGCGCCTCAATTGCTGTGCGTTTTTCTGGCGGAATGTAGCCCGGGCCACCGGTGATGCGGCGGCGCGGATCGTAAAGGTTGTCCTGCTGGCCCTTCTCGACGAGCTTGAGGTAGTCCTCGAACTCGGCCTTCCGGGCCTGCCAGTCGATCCCCATCTTCTCGAACAGCCGCTCCATCGGCGATGCGTGCCAATGCGATTGGACGATCTTGTAGGGGTGCGCGCCGCAGGCGAGCGCCGCGAACTGGATGTCTGCGATAACCGGCAGCGAATAGTCCCTACCGGCATTGCGTTCGTCGGCCTTGGCGATCCACTGGTTCTTGTCGAGCGTGGTGATGCAGCCGGTGTCGTGGCCGATCATTACGTCGGAATGCGCCTCGTCGACCGCCACCTTGATCTTGCGGTCGATCGCGAAGCTGCGGGTGAACTCGCGCTCCGAAATGATGTGGCGGAAGCCGAAGCCGCAGCAATCGTACCACGTCGAATAGTCGATCACCTGCGCACCAAGGTCCTGCACGATGCCAGTGGAAACGGCGACACGATTGCCGTCGAGCACTTCGTCATCGTAGATCACGTCCTGCGGGATCATCTTGTAGACGTGGCACGCCGGGTGGATCGTTGCGCGCACGTTCGACACGTCGAACACCTGCCGTGCCGCGATGTCCTTGCGCATCGCGTGGACCCACTCCGAATAGTGGACGATCTCTTCGGGAATCAGCAACTTGCCGTCAACCAGCCGGTCGAGCTTGCCGAGGATCTCGGTCACCTTCTCGCGCAAGGTCGCGCTCAGCAGCAGGTACTCGCGGATTTCCTTGTAGTTGCCGAACGACGTGCCGCAGTGGACCAGCGGATAGTAGTATCCTTCGGGCAGCCCTTCCGCCTTGGCCGAGACATAGGCCTGGTGGAAATTGCGCAGGAACACCGCCGCGAGGCTGACGACGTTGCCGATGCCCGAACCGTGATAGTTCCACGCGGTGCAGCTGGTCTGGTCGGTCTCGTCGAGATAGGGGATGTCCATCTCGTTCATCATCCACAGCAGCGCCGTGGGATAGCCCGGGATGTTACCGCACTGGCCGCACGATTTGTGATGCCACAGCTGGCGGGTAGGGATCTTCTTGTCCCATCCATACAGCGTCTTGGCGATGCGCGGCGCGTGCTGGTCCTCGATCCGGTGGACCTTGATCTCGCCCTCTTTCTCCAGCTGCCACATCACGTCGCGGATATCGTGGACGCGATCCTTGTTGGTCAGCATCGAGCGCTTGTCGATCTTCGCTTCGACCCAGCTTGTCGCCTGCGCCGCATCGGCGGCGGAGAGGTTCGAATCGCGCCATTCCGACCCGTGGCCGGTGAAGCGCTCTCCGTCATTTCCCGTGGGGGTGGACATCACCTGTCTCCTTAATCCTCGTCGTCCTCATCTTCCTGGTCTTCGAGGAAGTCGTCCCATTCGTCCCGTTTCTCGTCCATGATGTCTTCGATCACGTCGAACAGGTTCTCGTCGATCGTCTCCAGCTGGTCGAGCACGCCCGATTCTTCCCAGATGGTATAGAGTTCGACCGAGGTCTTGAGGTTGGTTTCCCACGCCGTCTTGATGGTGTTGAGCGTGGGCATCGGGATCGCTTTGCGCAGCACCTGGAGCGGCGCGTCGATCTTGGAAATGTTGGGGCCCCAGTCGCCGAAGTGATCGGGGTTGATCATGTCCGGCGACAGCTGGTTGCCGGTCGAAATCAGCTTGAGCATCACCCGGCTGAACGGGCGCAGCACGCTCTTGGCGCTTTCCATCCCGTGCTTGATCGCAGTTTCGCGCATCAGCATCACAAGACCGCCCGGCGAATTGCCGAACGGGCACCGCGCCGCACAGGTATAGCATTGCGCGCAGGACCAGATCTTCTCCTGCATCGCATCGTAGATGCCTTCGAGATTCTCGGTCCACAGCAGCTGGACGATCTCGCGCGGGCTGAAGTCGTAGTAATGCGCAGCAGGGCAGGTGGCAGTGCAGATGCCGCAGTTCAGGCAACCGTTGAGCTCGTGATCGAAGCGCAGGTCCGCCTGGATATCGTCGAAAATCTCCTGCAGCGTGTCGCGGTCGATTTCCTCGATCCCCTCGACGGGATCGCCGATGTACTTTTCGACCCGGGTGGAAGTGTGAACCGCGCCCATCGCCCCGCCCTCAGTAGCTCAGCACCTTGACGTCGTCTTCTTCCATCACCTGCTCGATCAGGTAGGCACCGCCGACGATTTCGCTGCACTCGGGGATCAGGTCGTCCTTGCCCATGTCGAACAGGTCGAGGTTCGGCGAGCAGCAGAGGAACTTGACCCCGGCATCGTGCGCGTCCTTGATAAAGTCATAGACGGTCTTGTCCGATCCTGGCTTGACCACGAGGCTTTCAGCCACGCCCTTCTTCATCAACTTGCCCGAAGTCGCCGTGCAGATGACCTCGACTTCGTATTCCATCGCCGCGGCGACAGTCGCCTGGAAGATCGGCGCACCGAGTTCCTCCCCGTTTGACGGGTCGGTATTGGCCATGATGATTAGCAGCTTGTCGGCCATTCGGCTCTCTCCTGTTGGTGGCCCGTTTTCGGGTTCCTGACGGGCATCATATTAGGATATTCTAATTAAGCAAGAGAGGTCAGCCCTCTTCGCGCATCCATCCTGTCAGTTTCACGATCCCGGTCATGATCGGCACCAGCGCGTCGCCGATGGAATTCTTTTCCAATCCCAACCGGTCGAGCGAAGGTCCTGAGTTTTCAGGTACTTCCTCGAACTCCATGATCAGGTCTTCGGCCATCGCGCGCTTGAAGCCGGGGTGCCCGGTGAACCCGAACACCGTTTCGCCGATCTGGAATGCCGCCGGACGACCGGCGCTGTCCTGAGCCAGGATGGTCGCGAAATCAGGCGGGACGGGGCGATCGCGCATATAGACGGGATTGATCCAGCTTTCGGGCATGAACCCGGCGAGTGCGTCTTCACGCACCCGATTCGCTGGCTCGACGGTGAATGCGAGCGGCGCCGCCTCGACCGATCCGTCGCACGCCAAAGCAACGATCTGGGCACCGAGACCGATACCGATCGTGGGGATCCCGCTCATGAAGCACGCCCGCGCGAGCGCCACTTCTTCCGCCAGCGTTGGCACGTCGCGCCCGCCTGCACTGCCCCACGGGCCGCCGCCGAGCAGGATCAGCCCGTCGCCGACATGATCGAACGGAGGTATCTTGCCCGCCTCGGTGAACGGGCGGTGGTAGTGGAAGCGAATCCGCCTCCCTTCGAGATGATCCTCGATCAGCCCGAGGTAGTCGGCCGAGGTGTGCTGGATGACAGTGAGTTGCTTCACGCCGGAAGGCAGGCGGCGTCGAGCACAGCGGCAGAGAAATCCGCTGCGGAAACGCCAAGCATCGACGCCCCGGCGCTTTCGAAGAATTCGGCGGTCTTGCGCTCGATATCGGCCAGCTGGCTGCCGCGCAGGTGCGATTCAAGATCGAGCACTGCGCGCGGCGGGGTCACAAACACGTCGCCCACGAACAGCACTTCGCGGATGCGCGCATCCTGCTTGCCGTCAACCCTGACGTAGGCGGTCAGATTGCGGCCAGCGTTCTGGCCGGTCAGCACGCCCGCTTCGCGCGCAGGATCGCATATCTCGGTGACAAATTCCTCCGTGCCGATTTCCTCGGTATAGGCTTTGTCGGCCAGTTCCTGTTCGTGCGCGGTCAGGGTACCGTCGACCGTATCGATGCCGAGTGTTTCGGTGAGACCTTCGATCAGCACCTGCTTCACCCGGTCGAGCGACGGCATCGTGCCGAGCTCCGCCTTGAGCGAGGTCACCCGCGCACCGGCATCGGCCAGCTGGCGCTTCGCCAACTTGGCTTGCGGAACATTGAGAACCGCCATCATCGCCGCCGGATCGAGGTCCAGGATCACGGTGCCCTGGAAAATCAGGATATTGCCGTCGAAGAATCCGCCGGTACCCGAGACCTTGCGCCCCTCGATCTCGATATCGTTGCGCGGGCGGAACCGGGCATCGACGCCCAACTTGGAAAGCCCCGCAGCGATCCCGGTGCAGATTTTCTCGGTAACATCGGCGAGCGTAACCTGCCCGAACGCGCGCTTGTCGCACACCAGCGCCCAGCCCAGCTGGCCGCCATCCATGAAAATCGCCCCGCCGCCGGTCATTCGCCGCACGGTCTGCACTCCGCGTGCGGCACAGGCATCGAGGTTGAGCTCCTGCGCAAGGTCCTGGTGCCGCCCGACCAGCGCGCACGGCTCGAACTGGATAAAGCGGATCGTATCTTCGATCTCGCCTGCCAGCCGCGCTTCGATCATTGCACTGTCGAGCGCAATGTTCTCCCGGCCCGTACGAACCCCGGTATCGACGACCCGGAAACGCGCCGCCATCAGAGGCTCTCGAATTCCTCGCCCGGGGTATATTCCTCACCCGGACGAACCCGGCCGAGCTGGGTGCGAATCTTCTTCAGGTGCGCACCCTCGGGCTGGAACGGATAACTGGCGATGTCGGACACCGGGCTGTCGCCATAAGGCCGGTCGCACGCCGAAATATCTTCCTGGAACTTGCCGGGACAGCCGCTGGTGCGGAATGCGATACCGGCATCGATGATCGCGTCGACTTCGCCCGAGGGCAGGCCGAAATCGACCACCCGGCCTTCGCCGTCGAACTTCATCTGGTCGACCCGCACGCCGCAATAGTCGATCATGTAACGCGCCAGCTGGACCCGCCGCCACTGGTCGCGCGGGGTTGCCGGCAGGTGGTCCATCAGGCTGCCCTTCTCGGGATAGAAGCAGAACATGTGGCTGTGCCCGCCCATGTCGACCAGCTGCTGAACGAGAGTCAGCGACTCGAACTCGGTTTCACCCATCCCGACGATGATATGCGCCCCGAACTTCTTCGGCCCGAAGATGTCGCGCGCGGCATTGAGGATTTCCCAGTACTTGTTCCAGTTGTGCGGGCTCTGCACACCCTTGCCGCGGGTCCGGTCGAAGATTTCCGGGGTCGCCGCATCGAGCGCGACGGTGAAGATGTCCGAGCCCATGTCCCTGAGCTTCTGCACGTCCGCGCGCTGCATCGTGGTGGGGTTGGAGAGGATCGAGACCGGAATATCGTCGGGCGAGACGTGGTCGGTCCAGGTCTTGAGCACGGTAAACGTGTCCTCGTCCGACTTCGGGTGCGTAATCATCGAGATGCACATCCGGTGGAACGGACTCTTCGCCCCGTCACGCCCGACAATCTCGGCGATCTGCGCCATCGGTACCGCCGGCCAATCGACGCGAATGAAGTTGCGGTCGGCATAGTCGCGGTCGGCCTCGCGGTGGCGCGCCAGCCCGCAGTAGGCGCAGTTGGCGCGGCAGCCTTCCGGATAGGTCAGCAACAGGTTCAGGCAGCGGGTGCACGAACAGCCGTGCATCGATCCCGGCATCAAACCCAGCGTCATCGCCGCGGCCGTGCTGATCTGCACGTATTCGGGCGAGGTCATGTTGGGGGTCTGGATATTGTTGTTGGGCAGGTAGACACCCTGCGGAGCGGCATTGGCCGTCTTTACCCGCCCGCCGTTGCGCAGCTCGGGCGAGATAAAGTCCGGCACGCGCGGCTGCATCGCCACCGCCGCGTTGAAATCCGCACCATTGGCGCCCGAAGAGGAAGGCTGGGCGGTTTCGTTCTTGAGGCAGCTCATTGGCGGATGTCTCCCAAAGTCATCGTCGTGTCACGCCGCACAGGCGACGCGGCTGGTGGTATCGGCCCCGGTCTGGCCAAGCTTGATCGAACAGCAGGCGTGCTCCTGCTCGAACGGGCGCCCGATCGCGCTGGCGACCGCAACGGCACCGTCGGCCGGGAAAGCGATCCCGTCGAGCCCTGCCATCACGGCGTAGGCATCGGTCACGCGCTTGTGCATCCCCGGCGGGCGGGCGCAGCCGAGCAGGACTTTCTTGTCCGCCAACCGGGTGCGCGATTCGAGGAAAATCCTGCCGACATCGCTGGTCGAAGGTGTCTTGAAGGTGCCCGGTTTGGCGTAAAACGGCATGATCACTACCAGCACCAGCGCGGTCACGTCATAGCGCGAGATGATGTCGAGCGCGTTCGCTTCTCCGCGAATCTCGCCATAGTGCAGCCCGACGACAATATGCGGAGTCACTTCCATGCTGGTCGATGTCAGCGCCGCCAGCGTGGCCTCGAAATCCTCCACCGGGCGATCGAGCTTGTAGACCTCGTTGATCGTCTCCTGCGCGCCGATCACGTCCATCATCGCGGTATCGACCCCGGCGCTTTCCATGCTCTTGGCCAGCGTCTCGTCGAGCAGCGCGGTATGGATCGCGACCTTGAGGTGCGGGAACTCGTTCTTGAGCCGCTCGACCACCGGCAGGAACCGCTCGTAGCGGATCTCGTTGCGCTTGTTCGACCCGCCCGACAGCAGGAACCCCTGCAGGTTCTGCAGCATGATCAGGTCGCGAACCTTCTGTTCGAGCATGTCCGGGCTGGTCGCCGGGATCATCGGCTCGAGGATCTTCTTCTGGCAATGGTCGCAATTGAGCGCGCAACCGCCTGCCGTGATCGAAAACGCGGGGAATGAATTCTTGCCGCACCCCTGCAACTCGTCGCTCTGGTATTCCTTGAAGGTCGGGGTGGAAAAGCGGATCGACCGGTCGAGCGTTGCGCCCGCGCGATGTTCCATCGCCGCGACCAACCCGGCATCGAACACCGCATCTTCCAGCGGTTCGATCGCTTGCAGTCGTTCCATCCAGCGCAACGATCTCTCCCTTTCGCTCTTCAGGCGTTCGGTCGGTTATACATTAGCTTTCCCTAATGTATAGGCCCGGCTGCATCTTCGACCGCGAAATGCACACTTGCCAACGCAGCAAGGCGTTCCGCAACCTCGGGCCTGACCGATGAGACATGCGGCGGGTCGGCCAGCCGGTCGAGCCAGTACGGTTCGAGCTCGTCCTCATCGACCAGGTCCGACTCGAAACCTGCCAGCAGCGTAAGCGCCTCGTCGGGCAATGTTTCGGGAAATTCGCGACCGGACAGCACTCCCCACAGGCCCGCCCAGCAGCGCACCGTGGTCCACGGGTTGTAGCCGCCCCCGCCCAGCACGACGGTCGGCAGGTCGAGCGCGCAGAGATCGAGCACAGCGCTCCACAGCGCCCGGTTGCTCAGCTCCATATGCGACAGCGGATCGCCGTGGAGCGCGTCCGCCCCGCAGGTGATGACGATCGCTTTCGGGTCGAATCGCTCGGCGAACGGCATCACGAGTTGGCGCATTGCGGCGGCGTATTCGCTGTCGGTGACGCGCTCCGGCACCGGCACATTGAGCGCTCGTTCGCCCTGTTCGCCCAGCGTGCCCGTATTAGGCCAGCGATCTTCCTCGTGGATCGAGACGCAGGCGACCCGCGCATCACCGACAAAGGCATCGAACACCCCGTCGCCGTGGTGTGCATCGACATCGACATAGAGCACCCGCTCGAGCCCCGCGTCGAGGAACGCGAGGATCGCAAATGCCGGATCGTTGAAATAGCAGAACCCGCTCGCCCGGTCGGGTCGGCCGTGGTGGGTGCCGCCTGCGGGGTGGAACGCCACCTTGCCTTCGAGCGCCAATTGCGCCGCAAGCATCGAACCGCCGACGGTCGACGCGGCGCGCTCGAACAACCCGGCGAAGATCGGATTTTCCATCGTCCCGAAACGGTAGGTTTCGCGCTCGTGACGGGTGACGCTGCCTCGCTCGCTCGCCGCCTTCAACGCACCGACATAGGGTGCCGCATGCAGCCGCCTGAGCGTTTCGGGCGTGGCTTGCGGCGCGGTGCGGCAAACCTGGGGCGGCAACCATCCGAGCGCGCGGCAGAGCGCCTCGACAGCACCTTGTCGGGTGTAGGACAGCGGATGATTCGTTCCGAACGACGGGCGGGTATAGATCTCCCCCCCGACATAGATCGCCGGCCGACCGGTCGAAGCGAAGTCAGCGATGGATCCCCTCCCGCATTCCCGGTTTCCACACAGGCCGTGGTGCCTTTTTGCGGCCCGATGGACAAGCCAATCGGCTTGGTATAGTTTCGCTCATTCTAATATAGCAATCGCTAATGACAGTGATAAGAATACGGGTACGCAGCTGACCAGCGGGAGATGGAATTATGGCCGAGGCCGACCTGAACAACGCCAAGCGGATGACGATTATCTGCACCAAGGGCACGCTAGACTGGGCCTATCCCCCCTTCATCCTCGGCACCACCGCAGCGGCGATGGACGTCGAAGTGACGATGTTCTTCACGTTCTACGGGCTTGGCCTGCTGGAAAAGGACCTCGACCTCAAGGTTTCCCCGCTCGGCAACCCGGCGATGGAAATGCCGATGATGGGAATGCACATGGGCATGCCCAACCTCGTCGGGATGCTCCCGGGCGTGACCGGCGGAGCCACCGCGATGATGAAGAACATGATCAAGAAGAAAGGCGTCGCCTCGATCGAAGAACTGCGCGAAGCGGCGGTCCTGTCCGATGTGCGGATGATCGCCTGCCAGATGACCCTCGACCTGTTCGAAAAGAAGAAAGAGGACATGATCGACGGCATCGAAATCGGTGGCGCGGCAACCTGGATGGAGTCCGCGCTCAAGTCCGACATCAATCTGTATATGTAATTGGGGAGAAACGCAGAAATGGCCGATGAAACACTCGACGCGAAGGGGCTCAATTGCCCGTTGCCGATCCTGAAGGCGAAAAAGGCGCTCAAGGAACTTGATAGCGGCCAGACGCTGGAAATCCTCGCGACCGATCCCGGCTCGGTGAAGGATTTCGAAGCTTTTTGCCGCACCACAGGCAACAAGATGGTCGAAACCGAAGAAGGCGATGGCCTCTATCGGTTCGTGATCGAACGGGTCGCCTGACCGGCACTGCACGCAAGTTTCGGATCCCTCCGGCACGGGTAGAACGCCCGATGACACGGTGGGACCGGTTCGGAGGGAGTAGGATATGAAGAAGGTACTGTTGACGCAGCTCAAGGTCTGCGTGGCAATTGGAGCATTGAGCCTGGGGGCAAACAATGCAATGGCGACCGAAGGCTATTTCGCCAACGGGGCCGGTGCCCGTGCAAAGGCACTCGCCGGAGCGGGCGCAGCCGATGCCCGCGATGCCACCGCGATCGTGGTGAACCCCGCCGGGCTTGCCGATCTCAAGGACTCCGAAATCGATATCTCGGTTTCGCTGTTCAACCCCAACCGCAGCTACACCGTCACCGGTGGCCCGGGCTTCCTGCCTGCCGGCACGACCAACAGCGGCAGCAAAGTGTTCCCGATCCCTAACTTCGCGCTGGCTTATCGTGTAAGCCCAACCGATGTCGTGGGGCTTTCGATCTCGGGCAATGGCGGTCTCAACACCAACTACGGTCCGGTGACGAACCCGGCGTGCGGCACGGCACCGTTCCCTGCTCCGGATGGCACCTATTGCGGTGGACCTGCAGGCGTGAACATGATGCAGATGTTCGTGAGCGCCGCCTACGCGCACGATTTCGGTCCGCTCAAGATCGGCATCTCGCCGATCCTCGCCTACCAGCGGTTCACCGCACGCGGCGTACTCGCCTTCGGCGGGGTATCGAGCGATCCGACAGCACTTTCGGACAACGGCTATGACAGCTCGACCGGCTTCGGCGCGCGATTCGGCGTCGAACTTGCGCCGACGCCCGGCTTCCGTATTGGCGGCGCCTACCAGACCAAGATGAGCATGGGCCAGTTCAAGAAGTACGCCGGCCTGTTCGCCGACCAGGGCGGGTTCGACATCCCCTCGACCTGGCAGGTCGGTGTCGCGGCTGACGTGACTCCGCAATTCACGCTGATGGCCGATTATCGCCGGATCAACTATTCCGAGGTGCCTTCGGTCGGCAATCCGTCCTCGGTGATGCTGCCCTTCGGCTCGACTGACGGTCCCGGCTTCGGCTGGAAGGATGTCGAGGCATGGAAGTTCGGCGCGGAATACCGCATGAGAGGGGGCGGCGCGGTGCGCGTCGGTTACGCACATAACACCCAGCCGATCTCGGGTTCGGACGTAACACTCAACGTGCTTGCGCCGGGCGTGATCCAGGATCACTTCACCGCGGGCGGCAGCATCCCGGTGGGCAGCCGCAGCTCGTTCGAGGTCGCGGCGATGTATGCGCCCACCGCCAAGGTCAGCGGGATCGAAGTCACGCCGATGGGCCCCAACCCCGGGCGCACAATCGAAATCCAGATGAACCAGTTCGAGTTCACGCTCGGCTGGAAGCTCAAGCTCTGACCCTCCCTCCCGGTCGCCGATCGCTTGCCAAGGCAGCATCGGCGGCCGGTTTACGGGCCGGCAAATGGCAGCCTCCGGTTGCAGCAACGTCAATCGCCTGCAATAGGTATATTAGAGAATCGTGAAGTATCGTGCTCATGACCGCCGGTGAGGACCTATGCCATTGAATCCGTTCGCAACGGTCAAGGAAGACACCGCGCTGTCGCCGCTCGTGTCAGACGAGGTCAAGACCAGCACCTGCTACATGTGCGCCTGCCGCTGCGGCATCAAGGTCCACCTCAAGAACGGCACGATCCGCTACATCGAAGGCAACCCGGACCACCCGGTGAACAAGGGCGTGCTGTGCGCCAAGGGTTCGGCCGGGATCATGCACCAGTATGCCCCGGCAAAGCTGACCAAGCCGCTGCTGCGCACTGGCGAGCGCGGATCGGGCGAGTTCAAGGAAATCGAGTGGGACGAAGCACTCGAGCTCGCGACCGAATGGCTCGGCGAAGTGCGCAATCGCGATCCCGGCAAGCTGGCGTTCTTCACCGGGCGTGACCAGAGCCAATCGCTCACCGGCTGGTGGGCAACCAAGTTCGGCACCCACAACTTCGCCGCACACGGCGGGTTCTGCTCGGTCAACATGGCCGCCGGTGGGCTCTACACATTGGGCGGTGCGTTCTGGGAATTCGGCGAGCCGGATTACGAGCGCACGCTCTACCATATGATGTTCGGGGTGGCAGACGACCACGATTCGAACCCGATCAAGCTCGGCCTCGGCAACCTCAAGACCCGCGAGGGGACCAAGTTCGTTTCGGTCAACCCGGTCCGCACCGGCTATTCCGCGATTGCCGACGAATGGGTCGGCATCCGCCCCGGAACCGACGGGTTGTTCATTTTCGCTCTGATCCACGAACTGCTGAAAGCGGAGAAGATCGATTTCCCCTCGCTCGCGCGGTATTCGAACGCACCGTGGCTGGTGATCCGCGAGCCGGGTGCCGACGACGACGGGCTGTTCCTGCGAGACGGGGACGGCGAACCGCTCGCCTGGTGCCCCGAACAGGGCAAGGCGATCCCCGCCAACGCGGTCCACATCAAGCCCGCGTTTGCCGGGGAGCGCACCGTCAACGGGCGCACCGTGGTCCCTTCGTTCCAGATCCTCGCCGAACGCTACCTCAGCGACGAATTCTCGCCTGACGCGGTGGCTGAAACCACTGGCGTTGCCGCTGATACGATCCGGCGCCTTGCCGCCGAACTGGCCGAAGTCGCGTTCGAAAAGGAGATCGTGATCGATGAACCGTGGGTCGACGCCTGGGGCCGCCACCACGACAAGTTCGTCGGCCGCCCGGTCTCGTTCCACGCGATGCGCGGCATTTCGGCACACTCGAACGGGTTCCACACCTGCCGCGCGATCCACATCCTGCAGGCGCTGCTCGGTTCGGTCGATTGCCCGGGCGGGTGGCGCTACAAGGCCCCCTTCCCCAAGCCGATTCCGCCGGGAGCAAAGCCGGCCTGGCCCAAGGATACCGCGGCAACCCCGCTCGACGGCCCACCGCTGGGCTTTCCGCGCTCGCCCAAAGATCTGATCGTCGACCAGTACGGCGACCCGCTGCGAATCGACAAGGCATACAGCTGGGAGCACCCACTGGCGCTCCACGGGCTGATGCACATGGTGCTGCACAACGCCGCGACGCAGGATCCTTACGGCATCGACGTTTTGTTCATGTTCATGGCCAACATGGCGTGGAACTCCTCAATGAATATCCCCGAGACGCTGGGGTATTTCACCAAGAAAGACGAGAACGGCGAATACGTGATCCCGAAGATCATCTATTCGGACGCGTTCTACTCCGAGACAGTCCCCTACTGCGACCTGATCCTGCCCGACACGACCTATCTCGAGCGGTACGACTGCATCTCGATGCTCGACCGGCCGATCTCGTCGGCTCAAGGCGCGGGGGATTCGATCCGCCAGCCGGTCGTCCAGCTCGACCGCGACGTGCGTCCGTTCCAGACCGTGTTGCTCGACCTTGGCGCACGGCTTGGCCTGCCCGGCATGGTCAACGAGGACGGGTCGCCCAAATTCCCCGGCGGCTATCCCGACTATATCGTCAACCACGAGCGCTCGCCGGGCATCGGCCCGCTTTCCGGCTGGCGCGGCAAGGACGGCGAAAAGTCGGGCGTCGGCGAAGTCAATCCGAACCAGCTCGATCGCTACATCGAGAACGGCTGCTTCTGGGAAGAGCACCTGCCGCTGACCGCGCAGTTCATGAAGCACGCCAACCGCCGCTATCTCGATCACGCAGCGAAGAACCAGTGGATCGGCGCGGCCAAGCCGATCGTGTTCCAGCTCTACAACGAAGACTTGCAGAAATTCCGCAACGCGGCGCGCGGCGCGGGCGATATCCATCCGCCAGAGCAGCACCGCGAGCGGATCGAAACCTACTTCGATCCGTTGCCGATCTGGTACCAGCCATTCCTCGAAGCCACCGAAGGCGGCGACGAGTTCCCGGTCCACGCGCTGTCGCAGCGGCCGATGCACATGTATCACAGCTGGGGCAGCCAGAACGCGTGGCTTCGGCAGATTACGTCGGCCAACAAGCTGCATATGCACCGCAATCTGGCCGCCAAGCACGCGCTTGAGGACGACGACTGGGTGTGGATCGAAAACGGTCGCGGACGGGTCAAGGCGCAGGTCCGGCTGGTCACCGGGGTCAACCCGAACGTCGTGTGGACGTGGAACGCGATCGGCAAGCGCAAGGGTGCTTGGGGTCTCGACAATGACAGCCCGGAAATGACCAAGGGTTTCCTGCTCAACCACATCATCACCGAGAAGCTGCTGCCCGAGAAAGGCTCGAAAGCCTATTCGAACTCCGACCCGGTTACCGGCCAGGCCGCGTGGTACGACCTGCGGGTGCGGCTGAAGAAATGCTCGGCCGAGGAATCCGACGAAAGTTATCCGGTGTTCGAGGCGGTCGACCAGCGCTTCAAGGGTCAGGAAGGACCGATGGAATTCGGCGCGAACCTCAAGGGCGCGGACACCGGCGGCAAGGAGCCGCTGCGCGACTTCATCGGCCAGCGCCATGCCAACCATTCCGCAATCCCCGGCATCCGTGACGGGCGCGGCAACAGGGTGAAAGACGACGCATGACCAGCCTGCCGAAAAATCCGACCGGCAAGAAGCTCGGCCTCGTCATCGATCTCGACATTTGCGTCGGCTGCCATGCCTGCGCGGTCAACTGCAAGGAATGGAACACCAGCGGCAAGTCCGCTCCGCTGACCGACTACGACCCCTACGGCAAGAAGCCCGACGGGGTGTGGTTCAACCGTATCCATACTTTCGAGACGACCGACGACCAGGGCCGCGGGCAGACTGTCCATTTTCCGCGTTCGTGCCTCCACTGCGAAGATGCGCCGTGCGTCACGGTGTGCCCCACCGGAGCCAGCTTCAAGCGTGAGGAGGACGGCATTGTCCTCGTCAACGAGGATATCTGCATCGGCTGCAAGCTGTGCAGCTGGGCCTGCCCCTACGGCGCGCGCGAGTACGACGAAGCCGAAGGGGTGATGAAGAAATGCACCCTGTGCGTTGACAAGATCTACAACGAGAACCTGCCAGCGGAGAGCCGGGTGCCGGCTTGCGTTTCGACCTGCCCGGCCGGCGCGCGCAGCTTCGGCGACCTCGGCGATCCTGAAAGCGAAGTGTCCAAACTGGTCGCCGCGCGCGAAGGCTATGCGCTGATGCCCGAGCAGCAGACCAAGCCGGTCAACCGCTACCTGCCGCCCCGCCCCAAACAGGACGGGCGCGAAGAGAAAGCGCCGCGTATGCTTAGCCACGGCGACCAGAATACCGACGGCGCGGGCGTGATCGCGCGCTGGGTCGACAAGATCCTGTCCTGAGAGCCAGCCGATGCATCCAGCCAAATCCGTCATTTTCTTCACTACTGCTTCGGGCGCAGGTTACGGTCTGCTGATCTGGCTTGCGGTGCTCTCGGCCTACGGGTTGCTGCCCGCTTCTCTGGTGTTTGGCCTGGTCGCGCTCGGCTTCGGCCTTGGTCTGGTGACCGCCGGGCTGCTCTCTTCCACATTCCACCTCGGCCATCCCGAGCGTGCATGGCGCGCACTGTCGCAGTGGCGATCGAGCTGGCTGTCGCGCGAAGGCGTCGCTTCGATCACTGCGTTCGTCCCGCTCGGCCTGTTCGCGATCTGCTGGGTGTACTACGGCGAAAACACCGGCCTTGCCGCGTGGTTCGGCATCGCGGGTGCAGCGATGAGCCTGCTGACGCTCTACACCACTTCGATGATCTATGCTTCGCTGAAGCCGATCCCGGCGTGGCACAATGGCGGCACGGTAGCGGGATACCTCGTGCTCGGCCCGATGAACGGCGCGGTGATCCTCGCCTTCCTGACCCATGCGTTCGGCTATGACGATGCATCCGCCGTGATGCAGGTGGCTGCGGTTGGAATGCTGGTGCTCGGCTTCGCGGTAAAGCTGCTGTACTGGCAACAGATCCACGCCGCGCCCGCCGTCAGCACTGCCGGATCGGCCACCGGGCTCGGCCATCTCGGCAAGGTCGAACTGACCGCCAGCCCGCACGACAGCGACAACTACCTGCTGCGCGAAATGGGTTTCCGCATCGCCCGCAAGCACGCCTTCAAGCTGCGCTGGATCGCGATCGTGCTGGCGTTCGTTGTCCCCAGTTTGTGCCTGCTCGGCGCGATTTCGATCGAGCAGTCGGCGATTGCCACCGTATTGGCCGCGCTCGCGTGGCTCTCGTGCCAGATCGGCGTGACCACCGAACGCTGGCTGTTCTTCGCCGAAGCCAAGCACGCAGTCACGCTCTACTACGGCGAAGCGGCGGTCTGATATGCTCCGTCCGCTCAATGAAAAGCGCGTTCGCGACGCGCTCGGCACCGTCACCAATCCGGTGACCGGCAACGATATCGTCGCGTCGGGCGTTGTCGAAGGCATCTCGATCAAGGACGGCACCGTCACCGTCATCCTTTCGATCGACCCCAAGACGCTCGATGCGATGGAAGTTGCGGGCAAGCAATGCGAAGCCGCCGTGTCGAAGCTGTCGGGCGTGAAGGAAGTCCGGATCGCGTTGACCGCTCACCGCGAAGCTCCGGCGAAGGAACCCTCGATGCCGCGGACTCCGATGGCCCCACCCAAGCCACCGCCCCCTGAAGCATTGCGAGGCGTGAAGCGCATCGTCGCGGTCGCAAGCGGCAAAGGCGGGGTCGGCAAGTCGACCACCGCGGCAAACCTCGCCTGCGCCCTCCAACAACAAGGGCTCAAGGTTGCCCTGCTCGATGCCGATATCTACGGCCCCAGCGTTCCGCGAATGCTCGGCGCGCAGTCGCGACCCGGGTTCACGCCTGGCGACAGGATCCGCCCGGTGATGGCGCACGGCATCGCCACGATCTCGATGGGCCAGCTGGTGCCCGAAGACCGCGCGACGATCTGGCGCGGGCCGATGGTGATCGGCGCGATCCAGCAGCTCTTCAAAGGCGTCGAGTGGGATGAGGACGGCGATATCGACGTGCTGGTGGTCGACCTGCCGCCCGGCACCGGCGACGCGCAGCTGAGCCTGGTGCAAACTGTGCCCGTTAATGGCGCAGTGCTGGTCTCCACCCCGCAGGACATCGCGCTGATCGACGCAAAGAAAGCCAACGACATGTTCGCCCAGATGGACATTCCGGTGTTCGGGATGATCGAGAACATGAGCCAGTTCATCTGTCCGCATTGCGGCGGCACGACCGACGTGTTCGGCCACGGCGGGGCGATCGCGGCAGCGGAAAAGGCGGGCATCACGGTGCTAGGCCAGATCCCGCTCGATCCGGCGATCATGCAGCAGGCCGAAGACGGCACCCCGATCGTACTTGCGGCCCCCGGCTCTGATGTTGCGGCGCGCTACCGGGCGATAGCGAAGAGCGTCAGCGAAGCGGTGGAAGCGGCCTAGCCTTCCTCGCGCAGCCGCTTGGCGCGGATCGCCATTTCGATCCGCTGGACCCCGAACAGCCCGAGCGCGAACACCACGAACGCGTCGCTGACCAGCCCTGCATCGACTGCACCCGATTGTGCTTCGTAGTCGAGGCCCATCCGCAGCGCGCCCCGCCCGACGATCAGCACCCCGAGGAAGATCAGCGCCCACATCGATCCTTGCGCCATCGCTTTGCCGGTATCCTTTTCGATCCAGATCTTCATCAGCTTGCCGCGCTGCCAGCCGAGCGCCGCGCCCGCCGCGAATGACAGGCCGACCCACAGCCAGCCCATCCCCTGCGGCGGGAACTGCGCCAGCGTGGCCGCCGTGATCGCGGCAAACAGCAGCGGAACGATCACCAGCGACCTAGTTGAAAGCGGCATCGGCCGTGCCATCCGCCGGGCGCGAAATGCCAGCGCGATTGCGATCACCAGCAGCATCACGCCGATGGTGTAGACGTTGGGTGCCTGTCCGTTCATCGCTCGCTTGCTAATCGGCGACACAAGACTTGCCAAGCGGCTTGCCCGCGCGCTCCCCAGCCCCTATCTGCCGCGCAACTCCGAAAACCCGAGATTCCCAAGGACGAAAATGGCCGCCCAGTACGCATACGTCATGAAGAACATGACCAAGACCTTCCCCGGCGCGCAAAAGCCGGTGCTGAAGGACATCAACCTGCAGTTCTACCAGGGCGCGAAGATCGGCATTGTCGGGCCTAACGGCGCGGGCAAGTCCACCCTGATCAAGATCATGGCGGGGATCGACAAGGACTTCACCGGCGAAGCATGGCCGGGCGAGAACATTACCGTCGGCTATCTCGAGCAGGAGCCCGAGCTCGACCCGACCAAGACCGTGCTCGAAAACGTCAAGGACGGCGCGCGCGCGACGGCCGACATGGTCGAACGCTTCAACCAGATCGGCATGGAAATGGCCGAGGAAGACGCCGACTTCGACAAGCTCGGCGCGGAAATGGCCGAGTTGCAGGACAAGATCGACGCGGTCGACGGGTGGACGCTCGACAACCAGCTCGAAGTGGCGATGGAAGCACTGCGTTGCCCCCCGGGCGACTGGCCGGTCACCGACCTGTCGGGCGGTGAAAAGCGCCGCGTCGCACTCACTCGCCTGCTGATCCAGAAGCCTTCCATCCTGCTGCTCGACGAACCGACCAACCACTTGGACGCGGAATCGGTCCAGTGGCTCGAGAATCACCTCGCCGAATATGCCGGCGCAGTGCTCATGATCACCCACGATCGCTACTTCCTCGACAACGTGGTGGGCTGGATTCTCGAACTCGATCGCGGTTCGTACTACCCCTACGAAGGCAACTACTCGACCTACCTCGAGAAGAAGGCCAAGCGCCTCGAACAGGAAAGCCGCGAGGAATCGGGCAAGCAGAAGGCGCTGCAGCGCGAACTCGAATGGATCCGGCAGACGCCTGCCGCGCGCCAGACCAAGTCCAAGGCGCGTATCCGCAAGTTCGAGGAGCTGCAGAACGCGCAAGAGAACCGCGCGGTCGGCAAGGCGCAGATCGTCATCCAGGTGCCCGAGCGGCTCGGCGGCAAGGTCATCGAAGCGAAGAACATCTCCAAGGCCTATGGCGACAAGCTGCTGTTCGAAAACCTCAGCTTCATGCTGCCCCCGGGCGGCATCGTCGGGGTGATCGGGCCCAACGGTGCGGGCAAGTCCACGCTGTTCAAGATCATCACCGGCAAGGAAACGCCCGACAGCGGCAGCATCGAGATCGGCAGCACCGTGCACCTCGGCTACGTCGACCAGAGCCGCGACCATCTCGATCCCAAGCACAACGTCTGGGAGGAGATTTCCGACGGGCTCGACTACATGAAGGTCAACGGGCAGGACATGAGCACGCGGGCCTATGTCGGCGCGTTCAACTTCAAGGGGCAGGACCAGCAGAAGAACGTCGGCAAGCTATCGGGCGGCGAGCGCAACCGCGTCCACATGGCCAAGATGCTCAAGGAAGGCGGCAACGTGTTGCTGCTCGACGAACCGACCAACGACTTGGACGTGGAAACCCTCGCCGCGCTGGAAGACGCGATCGAAAACTTCGCCGGCTGCGCCGTGGTTATCTCGCACGACCGCTTCTTCCTCGATCGCTTGGCGACGCACATCCTCGCCTTCGAAGGCAATAGCCACGTCGAATGGTTCGAAGGCAACTTCGAGGCTTACGAGGAAGACAAACGCCGCCGCTTGGGCGATGCGGCGGACCGGCCGACGCGATTGGCATACAAGAAGCTGACTAGGTGATTGGCTGCGTGTCGGGTCGTACGCAGACTGTCTGCTAACGACCCGATTGCGGACATCGAATCATGCCCGGACTTCGGCCGCTTCGGCTGGATCAGAAACCTCGTTCCACAGTTGCTCGACCAGCGCGTAGTCGCGTTCACCTTTCTTCGAGTCCGGCTGGTTCAGCATCATGTCTCTGATCTTTTCAGGACGCAACTGAGGGTTGGTTTGCTTGACCAGCAGAACATTCCGTTTTGCTTCGTCCGACTCGTCACGCGTGTAATGCATTATCGCCAGCAAGAGGCCCACATAGCCATAACTAGGATTGGCCTCTCGAAATGCGGTCATTCCCGGAAGTGCCGCAGCATAATCTCCTGCAAGATAGAATAGTATTGACTGGTACCAGCGCTGGCCAGCAGTGAAATGCGCGTTCGGCGCTAGCTCTGCAACGCGTTCGATGGTGGTCCAAGCATCATCCCATCGACCTTCATATGCATATGGAATGCTTATCATCAGCATTGCTTCTGCATTGAAAGGATCGCGGGCCAACACCGCTTCGAGCGTTGCGATTGAACGCGCGTGCAAGCCACTATAGCTTTCCGCTGCGCCGATAAATATCAGCGTTGCGATGTCGTTGCCGGCGAGCCTCCGAGCCTCATCGAGATGCCGTTGAGCCAGTTCGAGATACTTGCCTAGTTCTTCGTCCTCATACATCCCGTTGATCGCAAACGCGCCGGCATACCAGCTCAGCAGTGCATGATTGATGGCAAAGTCAGGAAAGGCCTGAAGCGACTTCTGAAGATCATTGACCGTGCGTTCCATATGTGACCGCCCCGCGTTCGCGAAAACGCTAACCCATGTGCGTATTGCCGTTTCCCACGGGCCTTGCATTTCCGGGGGTAGCCGTTCGGCCCGATGGGCTTCGGCCAGCTTGACTTCAGCCACGCTGCCCGCCGATATGCGGCCAGCCATCTCGTCCGAGTTCTCGAAGATTGCATCGGCGTCGGCATCGAACTTGTCGGACCACAGCAGTTTGCCCCCAACCGGATCGACAAGCCGGACATTGATCCTTGTCTTCGACCCCATCCGCCTAAGCGAGCCTTCGACACGATATTCTGCCCGAGTTTGTCCGTTGGCAGTGACAAGACAGAAGTGTCGATCCGATGCGATGATCGAGGATACATCCTCAGCCAATCCCTCAGCGAGAAAGCCGAGCTCCTCGTCTGTCGAATGATTTTCGAACGGCAGGACCTCGATGGCAGGCTGGCGCACTTCGATAGATGAACGCGCCGCCTGCTCGGCGAGCGCCTTCTCCGAAACACCCCCGGCAGACTGTGCGCCCACTGCGCGAGCAAGTTCGATAAATTCGGTCTTGTCGGTGCCACCTCGCCAGCCGGAGAAGTCGAGCGCATGCATTTGGCGAAACCCCATTGGCGGCAGCACGCCATCAAGGGAAATAGGCACCAGCTTGCCTTGCGTTCGGGCATATTCGGCTTCGTCGCGAACCCAGTGCGAATGCAGGCTATGCTGTGACCAGGCCACGATAATATAGCTTGCTGCTTCCAACTGCTCTTCGATTACCGCGGCAAACTCGCTTCCACCTTCGATCAAGCGGTCCCACCACACCGACGAGCCTTGAGCTTCGAGCGCTGCTGCGAGGCTTGCGATGCGTTCGCGATCGGCGCGTGCATATGACAGGAAAATCTCGGACAAGCGAAGCCCTCTCCGGCATACGACCCCACGCAGGCAAACAGGGTCAATTGCGATAGGGTTATCAGAAGATTGGATAGCGGTCGATTGACGTGCGCTTTCCACCCTATTCGAGGCATCTGCGACGGATTGCCGACTTCGTTTGACTAGCGCCGCCTGACTTGCGAGACTCGCTTGCAAGGCGCTCGACATCCGGGCGCGCTACCTGGCGGCGAAGCCCATCACACCGCGAGCACGAACTTCCGAAGGACTTCCATGACCACTCCCAGCAGCGGCGACACCGTGACCATCGACTACGTCCTGAAGCGCGGCGACGGCGAGATCGTCGGCAACACCGCAGAGGTCGGGCCGCAGGAAATCCAGCTCGGCACCGGGCAAATATTCCCGCAGATCGAAGCGGCGCTCAGCGAAATGGAAGTGGGCGAGCAGCAGACGGTCGCGATTGCGTGCGCGGATGCGTTCGGCCCTCGGAGCGAGGAATTGGTGATCGACATCCCGCGCGAGAACCTGCCACCCGAGCAGGCGCCGCAGCCGGGCATGATCCTGCAGGGGCAACAGCCCGACGGCACCCCGCTGACGCTCTACATCCTCGAAGTGGGCGAACAGTCGGTCAAGGTCGACGGCAACCACCCGCTCGCGGGTGAAGACCTGACCTTCGATCTTACCCTGCGCGCGATCGGGCAGCCCGGCTAAGGGGCACCTGATTCAGCGATGGCGCAAGGCACCCCGTCTGCACTAGATTGCGCGCGTCCCAGCCCCGATCACGATTGGAGAACTCCCGATGGACGAGACCCCTGCCAACCTGGTGATCATCCTGATCTCCGGCCCTGAGAGCCCCAAGCGCCTGCCTTCCGCGTTCTTCCTCGCATCCACCGCGGCCGCATCCGACATGAAAGTGGTAATGTACTTCACCGGCCCCGCGACCGAGCTGCTCGCCAAAGGCCGTGCGGAGCAAATCGTGCCGATGGAGGGCGGCAAGAGCATGGCCGGCTTCATGAAGCTCGCGACCGACAACGACGTCCAGATCATCGGCTGCCTGCAGTCACTGGAACTCAACGGCCTGACCCGCGACGACGTACCGGCAGACATCCCCATGATGACGCCGAGCACCGCGCTACCTTCGCTGGCGTCGGCCGGTAAAGTTCTGACCTGGTAGGACCGTTACCGGCCGGCGAGAACCAGATTATACCTTTGGTTCGGGCGAATCGTCTTGCGTGGCGATGTTTACTCCTTCGCTGGCCTTCTCCAGCTCGTCGCCAACCGGATGCTTGGGAATGAAGTTTTCCGCCAGCGCGTGATACAGGCGGTCGCGGCAGACCATCGAACCGGCCCAATCGCCGATCAGCGCCGTGGCAAACAGCGGCAGGATCGCCGCGCTGTTGCCAGTCGCTTCGCTGAGAATGATCACGGCGGTCAACGGCGCGCGAACCACGCCGGTGAAATAGCCCGCCATCCCCAGCAGCACAATCATTCCGGAATACTGCGAATTGAACAACGGGGTCAGCAGGTTGCCGATACCCGCGCCGACCGACAGCGACGGAGCGAAGATGCCGCCGGGAATTCCGCTGACACTGGTGACCAGCGCGGTGACGAACTTGGCCGGACCGAACCAGTAATCGCCGTGGATCTTCATCTCCAGCAGCAGCTTGGTCGGTGCATAGCCCGTGCCCGAAGTTGCCCCTGTGGTAAGGAACCCGATCGCGCCAACGATCAGTCCGCAGATCAGCGCAGCGAGCACCGGGCGCGCACGTACTTTGTCCGCCCATCGTCCCTTTGGCCCGCGCAAGGCAAGCAGGAGACGTGCGAACAGGCCGCCGCACGCACCGCCGATGATCCCGGCCAGCGGCGCGGCGACCAGCACGACGGTGATCGGCAAGCTGCCGTGGATCAGCCCGAAATAGGTGTAGTTTCCCGCGAGGCCCTGTGCGGTCAGACCGGCGATCATCACCGCGCCCATCACCAGCACCGCCACGCGCTGCTCGTAAGCGACCGCGAGTTCCTCGATCGCGAATGCGATACCGGCGAGCGGCGTGTTGAACGCCGCCGCGACACCCGCCGCGCCGCCCGCGATGACCACGCCCGAGGTCACCCGCACCCGGAAGATCTCGTGCACCTTGACCATCAGTGCGGCAGCCAGCTGCACCGTCGGTCCTTCGCGTCCGACCGAAGCCCCGCCGAGCAATGCGGAGAACGTCGCCACGACCTTGAACAGCGCCACTCGGATCGACACCAGCGCATCCGCTGCCCGGCCTTGCGGCATATGGCTCGCCGCGATCACCTGCGGGATGCCCGACCCGCGCGATCCGGGCGCAAACCGGACGGTCGCCCAGACAATGCCGGTGAACAATAGCGGCGTGAGCACGAAATGGACCCATGGATAGGCACGCTGCAAATTGTCGAATATCGCGGTCGAACGATCGCCCGCCCAGGCAAACCCGAGCGCGGTCAGGCCGATCAAAACCGCCGCAACGAGCGTGGATATCCTGCGGCCCCAGTCTTCCGGATTGACGAACTCTTCCGGCATGCTCTCACGCAGGCGCCGGCTCGATAAAACGGGGAATCGCATGGGGATCGCTTATGCCGCTTGGTCTCTCGTGTCGAGCGTTGAGAGCATGAACGGTAACCATTCCATTCCGTTCAGATTGAGGACATCCAAGATGAACTAGATCGACTCTCATGGACACAGGCCGCAGGTTGTGGGGCGGCATGGATTGGAGAGCCACCATGACATTGAAGACCCTGTTGCAGACCGGCACCGCTGGCATCGTTGCCGCTGCGCTTGGACTCGCCCTGATTCCCGCGCAGGCCAATGCGGTCGAGGCCGGTTCACGGATCGAACGCGACCGCGCACAGGCCCGCGCCGAGCGCCCGCGTCCTGCTGCCCGGCCGATGATGCGGCAGGCACCGCAGCAGGCACAGCAAGCACAGGCGCGACCGCAGCAGCAGCCCTATCGCCAGGTCCAGCGTTCGCAGCAGCGCGACCAGCGCGCATGGAACCGCAGCCAAAATCGCAGCGAGACTGCCCAGCAGCGCAGCACTCGCGAATGGAACCGCAGCGACCAGCGCCAGGTCGAAGTCCGCGCCGAGCCCAACCGGACTTACTCTGACCCAGGGCGCAACCGCACATATCGCGACGGGTACCGCGACGGGCAGCGCACCGATTGGCGGCAGGATCGCGCAACCAATCGCCAAACCTATCGCGATGGCTATCGCGATGCGCGCCAGCGCGACTGGCGGGGTGACCGCAACGATCGCTACAGGAACGACCGCCATCGCGAGTGGCATCGGGATCGCGATTATCGCAACTGGAACCGCGGATGGCGGGACAATTCGCGCTACGACTGGCATCGCTATCGCAGCTACAACCGCAACATCTTCCGGATCGGACGCTACTACGCGCCGTACCGAAGCTATAGTTACAGCCGGATCGGGATCGGATTCTACCTCGACAACCTGTTCTTCAGCAGCCGCTACTGGATCAGCGATCCGTACTACTACCGCTTGCCGCCGGCCTACGGCCCCTATCGCTGGGTCCGCTATTACGACGACGTGCTGCTGGTGAACACCTACACCGGCGAAGTCGTCGACGTGATCTACGACTTCTTCTGGTAGCCGCGTCGACGGGAAGGAAAGGGTCCGTCGACAGCAAGAGCCCCCGCCAGCCTGGCCGGCCGGCGGGGGCTTTTTCATGCAGGTCGTGAAGTCAGCCGCGCGGGGTGCCGAACGGCAGCATCCGCCAGAGGTTGCCATCCTTGTCGTAGAACGTGTGCTTGAGCGCACCGAGGGTATGCAGGACGATCAGGATCAGAAATGTGTCTGCTATCGTCTCGTGCATATCGATAATCGACTTGGCTTCATCGGGTCCGAAACCGACTGGAAGCGGGTTGATCGTGAACAAGCCCCAGAACGAGATGTGAGTCCCGTAC
This sequence comes from Tsuneonella mangrovi, assembly GCF_002269345.1. NCBI lineage: Bacteria > Pseudomonadati > Pseudomonadota > Alphaproteobacteria > Sphingomonadales > Erythrobacteraceae > Tsuneonella > Tsuneonella mangrovi. The sequence continues at coordinate 2,584,682 of NZ_CP022889.1, read as the reverse complement.
CCGGAAACGCCGATCCAGCCGAACAGCGGCAGGCCGATCAGCAGGACGTAAAACAGCGAATGGAGAGTGCGCGCCAGCATTCGCTCCCATGGCTGGAGGTGCGGGCCAATCGGCGGCGGGCGATGGATCAGGCGCCACACGATCCGTAGCACCGTGAGCAGCAGGATCGTCATCCCGACTTCGAAATGGTACTGCATCACCGCATCGTGCTCTGCCTTAGGCAGCCCGTGCGAGTGCTCCGCGATGCGCCAGTTCACGATGACCGCGATCGCGATCAGCCAGTGGAGCAGCATCGCCACCCCCGAATATCGAGTAGTCTTGCCAATAGCCATGTTGCGAACCCTTTGCTGCTGCGAAGGGTCTTGTAGCAGTGCGACAAAGCGGAGCAAGCGCCGGGGTTGAACCTTGTGGCGCGATTGCTAGGGGTTTGCGCATGGCAAGCACCAAGGTCATCCCCGACAAGGACGCGCTGAAGCGTGTTGGCGAGACGGTTCGCAAGCGGCTCGAGGCCGACCCGAAGGCCTACAAGGTGCCGACCGACAAGGCCGAGATATGGGCCGTCGGCGAGTTCCTGACTCCGCTCGAATGCGACCGGATGATGCGCATGACCGATGCGGTTGCGCGCCCCAGTTCGCTCCATGAGCAGGACTATGCGAGCGGTTTTCGCACTTCCTATTCGGGCGATCTCGACCCGTTCGATCCGCTGGTGATGGCGGTCAGCCGGCGGATCGACGACCTGCTGGGCATCAACGGGATCTGCGGCGAAACGCTACAGGCGCAACGTTACCTTCCGGGGCAGCAGTTCAAGCCGCACAACGACTGGTTCTACACCGACCAGGACTACTGGAAGCTGGAGCGCAAACGCGGCGGGCAACGCAGCTGGACCGCGATGGCGTTCCTCAACACCGTCGAAAAGGGCGGTGAAACGCATTTCGTCGAAGTCGGCTCCAAGATCGAACCCAAGCCGGGCGTGCTGCTGGTGTGGAACAACGCCTCGCCCGACGGAACGCCGAACGAAGGCACCCTGCATGCCGGAACCCCGGTGATCGAAGGGGTCAAGTACGTACTCACCCGGTGGTATCGCACGCGCAAGTGGGCTTGAATTCTAGGTTTCCTCTCCCGAGGATTGCTGGACCTTTCTTGCCGCTTCCGCATCGAGCACCTGGCGGGCGAACCGGTCGATCTTGCGCGACAGGCGCAGGATTTCGAGTTGGGTGCGCAGGTTGACTTCGTAGTCGTGTTTGGCCGCGACCCGGTCTTTCGCCGCCTGCCGGTTCTGGCTCATCATGATCACCGGAGCCTGGATCGCCGCCAACATCGAGAGTATCAGGTTGAGGAAGATGTACGGATACCGATCGAACGGTCGGATCCCCAGATCGCCAAGCACCTGGCTGTTGATCAGCATCCACGCCAGTAGCACCACGCCGAATGCGATGATGAATCCCCAGCTACCGCCGATGGCTGCCACACGGTCCGCCAGCCTGTCGCCGAAACTGGCATGAAGCTGCGCCGCTTCGTCCGCATCGACGCCGACAAATGTCCCACTTGCGACCCGTTCGATAACGCGCTGCTCTTCGGCATCGAGATCCTCGAGCACCCGGCCCAGCAACTCGTGGGCCAGTTTCTCGGGATCGATGGACCGTTGGGTCATCTTGCCAGCGCCTCCGCGATCAGCGCGCGCGTTTCGGGGATGCCATAAAGCGCGATGAAGCTGCCCATCCGCGGTCCTTGCGCCGAACCGAGCAGCGTCTCGTATTGCGCCTTGAACCAGTCGCGCAGGCTTTCGAACCCGAATTCCTCGCGCTTGCCGATCTCGTAGACCTCGGTCTGGATGTCTTCCGCCGGGGTATCGGGCGCCATCGTCGCCAGCGCCGCATCGAGCGCCTTGAGCGCTGCCGTTTCGTTGGCGGTCGGCGCGCGCTTGGCGAGCGTCGGGGCGACAAAATCACGGTTGTAAGCCAGCGCAGTCTCGACCAGCCGGGCAAGCGCCGGGTGCTTGTCGGGCGAAGCATCCTCGACATAGTTGCCGAGATAGGACCACACCTGATCGGCGCTCGCTTCCGCGCCAAGTACCCCGACCAGGTTGAGTAACAGGCCGTAGGTCACAGGCAGCGTGTCGCCTGCACCCTTGCGCTCGGGGTCGGTCACGCCCAGCAGGTGCCACACAGGGTTGCCGAGCTGCTTGTCGATATCCTGTTCGGCCAACCGTTCGCGGAACTGCCAGTAATCGTCGACCGCGCGCGGGATCACGCCCGCGTGGAGGCTCTTGGCGCTCTTGGGATTGGGGAAGATGTAGAAACCGAGACTGTCTTCACTGCCATATGTCAGCCATTCCTCGATCGTCAGGCCGTTGCCCTTCGACTTGGAGATCTTCTCGCCCTTCTCATCGAGGAACAATTCGTAGATCAATCCCTCGGGCTTGGTCCCGCCGAGCACCTTGACGATCCGGCCCGACTGAACGCCGGAGTCGGTGAGGTCCTTGCCGTACATCTCGTAATCGACGCCCAGCGCATACCAGCGCATCGCCCAGTCGACCTTCCATTGCAGCTTGGCCATCCCGCCCAGCGCCGATTGTTCGACCACGGAGCCATCTTCGTCAGTGAACCGGACTGTCCCGGCTTCGGCATCGACCACTTCGACCGGAACTTGCAGCACCCGGCCCGTCGCGGGCGAGATCGGCAGGATCGGTGAATAGGTCTGCCGCCGCTCTTCGCGCAGCGTGGGCAGCATGATGTCGAGGATCGCCTGGTTGTGCCGCAGCACTTGCCGCAGCGCGTCGTCGAACTTGCCCGAATTGTACATGTCGCTCGAAGCGACGAATTCGTAGTCGAACCCGAACCGGTCGAGGAACTCGCGCAGCATCGTGTTGTTGTGGTGCGCGAAGCTTTCGTGCCCCTTCTCGAACGGGTCGGGAATGCGGCTCAGCGGCTTGTGCAGGTTGGCCTCCAGCAGAGCGGCGTTGGGCACGTTGTCGGGTACCTTGCGCAGCCCGTCCATGTCGTCGCTGAACGCGACCAGACGGGTCGGTGCACCGCCGGTCAGCGCTTCGTAAGCGCGGCGCACGAACGTGGTGCGCAAGACTTCCTGAAAGGTGCCGATATGCGGCAGGCCGCTGGGACCATAGCCGGTCTCGAACAGCACCGGCTCGCCGCCGGGCTTGCCGGCGGGATAACGCTTGGCGAGTTTGCGCGCCTCTTCGAACGGCCAGGCCTTGGATACGCGGGCGGCTTCGTTGAGTGCGGTCTCGGTCATGCCTGCGCGCCTATGCCGATGGGCGCGGTTGTTGCAAGTGCGAAACTGTTCCGCGATCCCTTGCGACAACAGTACACGGCGCGGAGTCGCTGGCGGACAGGTGCCGGCGATCCCGCGCCGTGACAGGGCTCAGGTCAGGTCAGTCGTTCCACTGGGCGGTGCCCGTGCCGGTTCCGTTCTTGCCTGCCCAGGTTGTCGCGCCGCCCTTGCCCTTGTAAGCGCCGGTCTTGCCGTAGAGCCCGCCAACGCAGCCCTGATCGCCGTCCTTTGAAATGATATTGCAGCCGAAGATAATCGAGTAGTCGCCCGAAGGCGACGTAACATCGCACGCGACGTGCTGGTCGAAGATCTTGTCGTGCGGGGGCTGGGTTACCCCTATGCAAGTCCAGCTCTCGTCGCTTTTGCTGCCATCGGCCATCGTCTGAACAGACGTGCCAACTTGCAAACTGCCGCCGAACATCCCGCCGTCAGGCGTTTGCGTACCCACGCGGGTCATCGCCCCTCCCGTGGTCGTGTAGGTTGAAGTGCCGGCGTGCGCGATGCCCGCCGTTCCAATCCCGATCGCCATGATCGCGAGTGCAATTGTCTTCTTCATCGTCAGATTCCTCTCCCATTCGCTGCGCGCATCCATCACGCACAGCGCGCGCCGAAGCGCCTCGACGCCCGCCCATGCAGGCGTTCGTGAAGCGACCCTCGCGACTCGGGTTGTTCTGAACTGCGCCGACCGTCCTCTTTGATTGTCGGGGAGTCAAGCCGATCGCCTGCCAAGCTATTGTGGCCATTGCCACGTCGGCCGCCGCGTTTACTTTTCGTTCCGCTTTGCCCATCGTGGGATTCGATGCCCGAACCACTCCCTCTCCCTGCCCTTCATGCCAGCCACGCCGGGACATGGCTGCGCGATGCCAACGGCAACACGCGCGGGGCAAGCAAGGGCGAAGCGGTGATGGCGGTGGCCGATACGCCGCAGTTGATCCTCAATGCCCCGCTGGTGGCCAATCGTCTCGGCTATCCCGACCTCTCGGGGCTGGACCTGCTGGAATTGTTCGCCTTCATTCATCCGGCGAAGTTCGCGGTGCCAACCCCGCGCGGGCTGGCCCATGCGCTGGGCCTCGCCGAACCCGAAAGCGACGACGGCGTGCCCGCATTCCTCCAGCTCGCCGCAGGGCATTTGCTGGCCACTTGCGAAAGCGAAGACTGGGCCGAACGCGAAGGCGCGTGGTCCACGCTGCAATCGCTGGTGCGACTGCGCTGGCCGTGGGCGCAGATCCTGGGCCCGCATATCCGCAGGCCCGAACGCGCCGAGAAGTGGCTGTTCGCCCGCTTGCCAGAATGGGAGGAAACGCCCGAGCGGGCCCAGCCCGGCCACGCGCTTATCGAGGAACCCGAAGTCGAAGCTCGGCTCGAACGGCTGACCGGTGAAGGCGCTGAGCGCCGCGAAGGCCAGCGCCGCTACGCCAGGGAAGCTGGCAAGGTCTTCGCCCCGCGCGATCGGCGTGATGTCCCGCACTTGTTGCTCGCGCAGGCCGGGACCGGGATCGGCAAGACGCTGGGCTATCTCGCGCCAGCTTCGCTGTGGGCGGAGCGTTCGGGCGGGACGGTATGGGTCTCCACCTTCACCAAGAACCTGCAGCGCCAGCTTCGGCAGGAAAGCGCCCGTGCATGGCCGCCCACGCGCCTCGACGGCAGCCGCCCGGTGGTGGTGCGCAAGGGACGCGAGAACTACCTTTGCCTGCTCAACCTCGAAGACGCATTGCAAGGCGGGTTCGCCGGTCGCCCTGCGGTGCTGGCGCAGCTGGTTGCGCGCTGGGCGGCCTTTTCGCAAGACGGCGATATGATCGGCGGCGACCTGCCCGGCTGGCTCGGCCCGCTGTTCCGCAAGCGCGGGATCGCCGCGCTCACCGATCAGCGCGGAGAGTGCGTCTATGCCGGGTGCCCGCACTATCGCAAATGCTTCATCGAACACGCCGCACGCGCTTCCGCCCAAGCCGACCTGGTGATCGCCAACCATGCACTGGTAATGGTCAACGCGGCGCGTGGGAGAGACCATGCCCAGCGCCCAACGCGGGTGGTTTTCGACGAGGGTCACCACGTTTTCGAAGCCGCCGACAGCACTTTTGCCGCTGCACTCACCGGGGCCGAGGCGATCGAGTTGCGCCGCTGGATCGTCGGCCCGGAGAAGTCGCACAAGGGCCGCCGCCGTGGCCTCGCCGCGCGGCTTGCAGATGTTGCCAGTTATGACGAAGCGGGCGGCACCGCGATCGAAGCGGCGGTGGAGGCAGCGCATTCGTTGCCCTCCGAAGGCTGGCTGCAGCGCCTCAACGAAGGTGTGCCCGCCGGCCCGCTCGAGGCGTTGCTGGGCGCGGTGCGCGCGGTCACTTACGCCCGCGACGAGAGCGGTGGGCAGGAAGCGGGATACGGCATCGAGACCGAAGCGGCGGGTCTCGACGGACCGGTGGTCGAACTGGCCGGACAAGCCGCCGGTGCGCTGTCCGCGATCCGGTCCCCGCTGCTGCGCCTTGGCGGGCGGCTCGAAGCTATCCTCGCCGATCCGCCCGACTGGCTCGACGCGCAGGGCCGCGCGCGGATCGAGGGCGCGAGACATTCGCTCGGCTGGCGATGTGACCTGCTGGCGGCGTGGGAGGCGCTGCTCGACCGGCTGGGCGGCCCGGGCGACCCCGAGTTCGTCGACTGGCTCGCAGTCGATCGCAACGAAGCCCGAGAATTCGACATCGGGCTCCACCGCCACTGGCTCGATCCGATGAAGCCATTCGCGAAAGTCGTGCTCGAACCCGCACACGGAGTAATGCTGACCAGCGCGACGCTGAAGGACAGCGAGGACTGGGACGCGGCAATCGCCCGCAGCGGGGCGACGCACCTCGACACATCTGCGCTGCTGAGCGAAGCGGAGAGCCCGTTCGACTATGCCAATCGCGCCGAGGTGCTGATCGTGACCGATATCCGCAAGGGCGATATTCCCGCGCTCGCCGGGGCATACGGGCGGATCATCGAGGCCTGCGGTGGCGGCGTCCTGGGCCTGTTTACCGCGATCCGCCGGATGCGCGCGGTTCACGGCCGGATCGCCGACCGGCTCGCACGTAGCGGACTGCCACTCTACGCCCAGCACGTCGATCCGATCGACACCGGCACGCTGGTCGATATCTTCCGCGACGATCCCACCGCATCCCTCCTTGGTACCGACGCGTTGCGCGACGGGGTCGATGTGCCGGGCCATTCGCTGCGCTGCGTGGTGCTGGAGCAGGTCCCGTGGCCGCGCCCGACGATCCTCCACCGCGCGCGGCGTGCCGCAGCAGCTGAATCTGGGGGAGGCGGCAATGCCTATGATGACCGGATCATCCGCGCGCGACTGGCACAGGCTTTCGGCCGCCTGATCCGCAGCCGCGACGATGCCGGCCACTTCGTGGTGCTCTCTCCCGCGTTCCCCAGCCGGCTGCTGTCAGCCTTCCCGTCCGGCACCCCGGTCATCAGATTGACACTGGAGGAGGCTTTACAACGGCTCGCCAACAGTGTTTTCGCAAAGCCAGACGGTGCCGACGCTACGGCATCCCCGCTCGAAGGATGACTTGACCTGCCCAAGCTGCTCGGCCTCCTGCGCCATGCCAAATCCGATTGGGACGACATGGGCACGCGCGATTTCGATCGCGGGCTCAACGATCGCGGGCGGCGCGGCGCCAAGCTGATCGGCGATCATATCCGCGACCACGGAGTAAGATGGAGCAAGTTGCTCGCCAGCCCGGCCGAGCGGGTCAAGCTGACCCTCGCCGCTGCACTTCCCGAAATCGAACCGAAGTTCGATAGCCGGATCTACCTCGCCGATGCAGATACCCTGATGGAGGCGCTGCGCGATCACGGCGGCGATGCCCAGGCGGTGCTGCTGGCGGGCCACAACCCGGGCTTGCAGGACCTGCTGTTCGCGCTGGTCCCGCCCGAGAACGAGAATGCCCTGTTCGATGAAGCAGCGGTCAAATTCCCGACCGCGACCTTCGCAGTGCTCGAGCTGGCGATCGACGACTGGGCGAACCTCGGCAAGGACTGCGGCAAGCTGGTCCACTTTGCCCGCCCGCGCGACCTCGACCCGGCTTTGGGTCCGGAACACTAGGGCAAAGTTCGCACGCTAGTTTTCGACGGACCGGCTCCAGTCGAACACCGCCTCTTCGTGGGTATCGGGATCCCAGCTGCTGCGCGGCACGCCGAACAGGTCGCCGCCGTAGACGTGGAGCGCCAGCAACGGCACGTCGAGCGGGTTACGGATCGCGTGGATGACGTCTGCGGCATTGGACAACACGCCCGGGCCCTCAACCGTTTCCACTCCGACATCGCGCAGGCCCCCGCCGTCGCGCTCGAAGAACCGGTTTTCTTCCTGGCCCGAGCAGACCCCCACCACCGACCACATATTGTGGTTGTGCGGACCGACCCCCAGGCCCGGTGCGAACGCGGCGGCGAAGATCGTCAGTTCGGGGCTGCGGTGCAGCGCGAGATCCTCGAGCGTTTCATACTCGGATCGCGGGGCGATCGCCGCCGGCATCGCAGGATCGGCCATCGCTTCGCGCACGATCTCGATGACCCTGGTTTGCGGATCGGGCCCGGACACTGCTTCCCGACAGCGATCGACGACATGGGCAAGTACTGGTTCCATAGCGCCGGAGGATGGGCCGTTCGCAGCCCCCCGTCAACTCGCCCCCGACCGCAGCACGCGCGGCCCGCTGCCCCCTTCGGCCCACTTGTCTTGCGGGTTGTAAAGCCGACACTTCTTCAGGCTGAGGCAGCCGCAACCGATGCAGCCGTCAAGGTCTTCTCGGGTTTTCATGAGCAGCGCGATCTTCGCGTCGATCGCATCGCGCACCTTGCCGCTGATTCGCCGCCAATCCCGCGCATCGGGGGTGCGACCATGCGGCAGGCGCCGCAACTCCTCCTCGATTTCTCCCAATGAAAGCCCGAGTTGCTGGGCGATCATCACGAAGCTCAGACGCCGGATATCGCTGCGCAGGAAGCGTCGCTGGTTACCGCCGGTGCGGATCGGTTCGACCAGCCCGCGGTCCTCGTAATAGCGGATCGCCGAGACCGACAGACCGGTCCGGCGGGCAAGGTCGCCGATCGAAAGCAGGTCGCTTGCGCGCATTTTCCGGGACATCGCAAAAACTCCTTGACCTTAAGTTAGCTTGAGGTTGCACAACCGGCAAGCAGGCGATTCGAAGTCGCCGTTGGAGTCAATCGAACGAAGGAAACCCGCAATGCCCACCGGCACTCTCGAACACGTCAACATCTCGGTCAGCGATCCGCAGCGGATGGCGGATTTCCTCGCCAAGCTGGCCGGATGGCGCAGGCGGTGGGAGGGGCCATCCCTCAACGGCGGTCACACGATCCACTGCGGCGACGATGCGACATATGTCGCGCTCTACCATCACCCGAGCATCTCCGGCCCATTCGAGAAGGGTGCTCCATTGCAACACGTCGCGCTGGTGGTCGATGATCTCGACGCGGCCGAGCAAGTTGTACTCGATGCCGGGCTCGAAACGCTCAATCACGGCGACTACGACCCCGGCCGCAGGTTCTACTTCTTCGACTGGGATGGGATCGAATGGGAGATCGTCAGCTATGAATGAGCCGATCCTGCGCGAAGGCATGTTCGCCCGTCGGCCGAAATCGGCGGACCCTGACGATTCAAAGGGGCTGAAACGATCGAAGGCAAAGCGGTCGATCTCGCGCCACCGGTTGCGGCAAAAGACCGCTTACGCTGAACGCACCTACTGCCCGCCTTCGAGATTGAGGCCCTGGCGCCCGTGTTCGGGCGTGTCGTGCGGTGCGACCGGATCGTCGAGATCGGGGTCGCGCATCGGCTGGAGCATACCTTCCCACTTGGTGATGACGCTGGTCGCCACCGCGTTGCCGAGCACGTTGGTGGCGGTACGGCCCATGTCGAGGAAGTGATCGATCGCCAGCACCAGTGCGATACCCTCGACCGGCAGGTCGAACATCGCCAGCGTCGCGGCGATCACCACCAGGCTCGCGCGCGGGACCGCGGCGATGCCCTTCGAGCTGACCATCAGCGTCAACAAGATCGCGATCTGGGTGCCGATCGATAGCTCCACGCCGTAAGCTTGCGCGATGAAGATCGTCGCGAAGCTGGCGTACATCATCGACCCGTCGAGGTTGAAGCTGTAGCCAAGCGGGACCATCAGGCCGGAAATGCGCCGCGGAATACCGAACCGGTCGAGCTGTTCGAACAGCTTGGGCATCGCCGCTTCGCTCGATGCGGTCGAGAACGCGATCAGCACCGGCTGGCGCACGTAGGTTACCAGCTTGAAGGCACGCCCGCGCAGCACCACCCAGCCCGCCAGGATCAGCAGCGTCCACAGGATCAGCAGCGCAAGATAAAACTCGCCAAGCAGCTTGGCATAGACCTCGAGTATCCCGAGGCCGTTCGACGCAACCACGTTAGCGAGCGCGCCGAACACCGCGAACGGGGCAAACCGCATGACGTAGCCGGTGATCTCCAGCATCAGGTCGGCGAGAGCCTCCGCCCCGCGCACCAGCGGCTTGCCGCGTTCGCCCAGCGCGGTCAGACCGACACCAGCAAACAACGCAAAAACAAGGATTTGCAGGACGTTGTTGTCATACATCGCACCAATCACGTTCTTGGGGAAGACGTGTTCGATGAACTCGAAGAAATCGAGCTTCTTGACCTCGCCGATGGCATGGGTCGATGCGGTGATATCGACCCCCGCCCCCGGCTGGAACAGGTTGACCAGCACCAGCCCGAGGCTGATCGAGACGAGGCTGGCGACGATGAACCAACTGATCGCGCGCAGGCCAATCCGCCCCACCGCGGTGCTGTCGCCCATGTGCGCGAGGCCCGCGACGATCGTCGCAAGCACCAACGGCGCGACGAGCATCTTGATGAGGTTGAGGAAGATCGTCGACAGCATCTGGAAGCTGCGCACCCAGTGCTCGTCGGTCATGATCGCCGACAGGAAGCCCTGATGGACAAGCCAGCCCATGAATATGCCCAGCACCAGCCCGACCATGATGCAGGCCGTGAGATGGCGCGACAGTGCATGCAGCAGCCAGCCGATGGCAGAAGTGGGCCTGTCCGGCACCGCAGTGTCGGCTGATTCAGCAGATGGCATCGTATTCCCCTTGTGCGTCCGACGGCTTTGCTAACAGCGCGGGCGCGCCGGCGCAATCAGTGGGCCATCAATGCGCCAGCGCCGCCCGCGCAATCCGTGCGTAGATCCGGGCGAGAGTAGCCAGATCAGGGAGGGCAACCGCTTCATCGCGCTTGTGCATCGTCGCATTGCACAAGCCGAACTCGATCACTGGGCAGACATCCTTGAGAAACCGCGCGTCGGAGGTGCCGCCGCTGGTGGAAAGCTCCGGCACGATGCCCGTCTCGACCTCCACGGCATCGCAGATGATCTGCGAGAACTCGCCCGGCGGGGTGAGGAAGCTTTCACCCGAAATGATCGGCCTGGCCCTGCCGCCATGCTTCTCGGCGATCTCGGTGACTCTCGCGGCCAACTCGGCCCCGGTGTGCAACGCATTGAACCGGATCGAGATGCGTGCCTTGGCAAGCGCCGGGATCACGTTGTGCGCGGTGTTGCCGACTTCGAGCTCGGTGATTTCGAGGTTCGATGCCTGGAACCACTCGGTCCCTTCGTCGAGCACCAGCGCGTCGAGCTCGGCGAGCATCGCCACCAGCTTGGGGATCGGGTTGTCGGCGTTGTGCGGATAGGCGACGTGGCCCTGCGTGCCCTCGACCTCGAGCCAGATGTTGACCGATCCGCGCCGCCCGATCTTGACCATGTCGCCAAGCCGGTGGACCGAGGTCGGCTCGCCCACCAGGCACAAGTCGGGCTGCAGGCCGCGTTCGCGCATCCGATCGATCAGCGCGCGGGTGCCGAAGACGGCGGGGCCCTCCTCGTCGCCGGTTATAATGAAACTGATCGTCCCCGCATCGGCGGGCAGATCTGCCACCGCCGCGACCATCGAGGCGATCGAGCCCTTCATGTCGACCGCGCCGCGCCCATAGAGCAGTTCGCCGCGCGTTTCGGGAGCGAACGGTGCGCTGGTCCAGCCTTCGCCCGGCGGCACGACGTCCAAGTGACCAGCGAAAGCGAAGTGCCTGCTGCCCTTCGGACCCTCGCGCACCGCGAGCATGTTCTCCACCGGCCCGTCCGGCGCCTCGCCGGCCACGAAGCGATCGATCGCGAACCCGAGCGGCGCGAGCATTTGCTCCAGTGCATCAAACACCAGCCCTTGCGCAGGCGTGACGCTGGGGCAGGCGATCAGGCGTTCGGCCATTTCAGCAACGGATGCGGTGGTGCTGGCGTCGGTCATCGACCCAGAGCTATACCAGCAGCGCAACGCAATCCAGCCGTTCGGAGACCGCCGTGCCCAAGCTTGATCTCGACGCTATCCCGCAGTCCAACGCGACAGGATATCCGCCCCCGTTCGACGAACCAGTGGCGGGGCGCTGGTATCGCCGCTTGGCGCCATCATCCGGCCTGACCCGGTTCGGCGCGAGCCATGTTGTGCTGAAGCCCGGTGCGTGGTCCTCGCAGCGGCACTGGCACAGCGAGGAGGACGAGCTGCTGGTGATGGTGACCGGCGAAGCGGTGCTGGTAGAGGATGGCGGCGAGACCGTGATGCGGCCCGGCGACGTCGCTGCATGGCCTGCCGGGGTCCAAAACGGCCATCACCTGCAAAACCGCACAAACGCGGACTGCACCTTCGTCGTCGTCAGTGCGGGCGACGAGAGCAAGGACCGCGGAGACTATCCCGATATCGACATGCAGTTCGACCCCGACGGATACGCCCACAAGGACGGTTCCCGCTACCCGACCGAGCGGCTCCCCTAGGCCGCGTGGCCTAGTTCCTTGCCGGCGGCGGCAGCGGGCCCGGCGCAAACGCCTTGTCGAGCGCCTGCGCGATGCGGATGCCCGCCTGCTCGATCCGCTCGTCGATCACCGGCAGCGCAGCAACGATCGCCTGCTGGCTGAGCGCGCCATGCTCTGGCGTCGGCGCGGCACCCGTCGCGCACGGATCGCGTCCGAACGCCTCGCGATAGGCAAAGTCCTTTGCGATCGTCCAGCTCTCGCGCCCCCAGTCGGCGGGCGTACCGCCACCCAACGCGGCCTTCTCGGCTGGCGAATAACGACGCACCAGCGGCGGATTGGCGCTCGAGATTGCGCGCTCGGTCAGCGTTGTGTCCCAGATCGAGTGAAAGTTGAGGTCGGGCACGATGCCATAGTCCACCCGACGGGTATTTCCGCCCTTGTCGTCTTCGTTGTCGGCCGAGTGAAGCGGCTGGTGGATATCGCCGATGAAATGCACCACGAAGGCCAAGGCCGCCAGCCGCTGTGCAGCGGGAAGGCGTTCGTCGGCCAGGATCCGTTCGTTGCGCTCGATCTGCGCAGACACGCAGTTGCCATTGGCACAATTCCGGCGCACCGAATAATCCTCGCACACCGGTTCGTCCTGGTAGTGCCACGGTGCGGTGTAGCCCCAGCGCCAGCGTTCCTTGCGGATGCAGTCGGGCCAGACCGACGCGTCTTCGAGCGAATGGACCGGGCAATCGGGCGTGCCCAGCTCGCGGCTGTGCGCCAGCAAGCGCACGATCGCCCGGCGCGTGGCGGGCGAGACGTTGTCCATCGCGATCGCGGCAGTTGTCCGGTGGCCGTATCCACCCCACGCGAAGGCGGCTTGGGGCAGGCAAGCCAGCACCGCCGCAGCAGCAAGCGCGATCAGGCCACGGGTACGGTATCCCATTGTTCGATAACCCATTGTTCGTCTTCTGCGCCCTTGATCCAGGCCTGCATCCAGTCGTGTTCCCATACCGCGTCGATATAGGCCTGGGCGAACCCCGGCACCACCACCCCATAGGTCACGAAGCGACTGACCACCGGCGCATAGAACACGTCCGCCGCACCGAACGTGCCGAACAGGAACGGTCCACCGCGCCCGAATCGCGCGCGCGCTTCGGCCCACAGCTGGAGGATGCGCACGATATCGGCCTTCACCGCATCGGACAGCTGCACTCCCTCGTGGCGTGCCCGCACGTTCATCGGCAGCCCGCGGCGCAGCGCAAGGTAGCTCGAATGCATTTCCGCGACCATCGCTCGCGCCATCCCGCGCGCGACGTCGTCCTTGGGCCAGAACCGGTCGCGCCCGACCCGGTCGGCGAGGAACTCGAGGATCGCCAGGCTGTCCCACACCACCGCATCGCCCTCCCACAGTACGGGGACCTTGCCGTGGCTCGGCTGGACTTCGCCCATCGCGCGCTTGGCTTCTTCCCAGTCCTCGCCGCTGATGTTGACCGTCAGTTCCTCGAACGCGAGGCCCGACTGCTTGCACGCGAGCCACCCGCGCAGCGACCAGCTCGAGTAATTGCGATTGCCGATGATGAGCTTCACGCGACTTCCTTTTCCACCGGGTCGGGGCACTAGGCGTTCATCGTGGCGCTGTCGAGACTGAACGATCCGAGGACGGGAATCGATAGGATTTTGCGGCCCACGCGACTAATGCATTCGCATGAACCTGCGCCCGTTCCACCTCGCCTTCCCCGTCCGCGATCTTGCCGAAGCCCGCGCTTTCTACGGCGAGTTGCTTGGCTGCCCGGAGGGGCGCAGCAGCGAGGAGTGGATCGACTTCGACTTCTTCGGCCACCAGATCGTCGCGCACCTCGCCCCTGGCGGCGGCGGAGACACGGCATCGAACCCGGTCGACGGTCACGACGTGCCCGTGCCGCACTTCGGCGTGGTGCTGACGATGGAGCGCTGGCAGGAAATGGCCGACAAGCTGACCGCCGTTGGCGTTGCCTTCGGCATCGAACCGCACATCCGCTTTAAGGGGCTGCCCGGCGAACAGGCGACGATGTTCTTCCGAGACCCCAGCGGCAACGCACTGGAAATGAAAGCCTTTGCCGACGACGCGATGCTGTTTGCGACCTAGACAACGGGCGACAGCAGTTTGCTGAATTTTTGGGCCAAAAGCGGACCAGCCGCTAACGACCCGATTGTCCCCGTCGCCAAGCTGTTGCCTGCTCGCCAAACCGAAGCGGAACAAATTGCTTCGATGACCCTCCTTGCCTATGGCTGCTGCATCCGACTGTATCGGGTCGCTGACGAATCTGCGTTGAATCTTTGATGCCCGGGCCGGGCTCACGGTGGAGGATGCCGATGGAAGTTGCGATCGTAGGCGGCGGAATCTGCGGCCTCGCCACAGCACTGTTGCTTGATGCCGATGGGCACCGCGTGACCGTGTTCGAGCAGGATGCCAACCCGATACCCGAGGATCCCCGCTCGGCGTGGGACGACTGGATCCGCAAGGGTGTCGGCCAGTTTCGCCAGCCGCACCTGCTGCAACCGGCTCTCCGTGTCGTGCTGGAACGCGAATTTCCCGCGGTCGAGCAGATGCTGATCGATGCCGGCGCGATCTATCTCGATCTGACCCAGCCGCTGCCCGCGTCATTTCGCGACCAGATCGAGGCATTCGCCGATCACCAGTTCTGGTGCTACAGTACGCGGCGACCGATGGCCGAATGGGCCTTCCGCAAGGCGGTGGACAAGAACCCGCGCATTGCCATAGCTCGAGGGGCACCGATCACCGCGCTCGTGCCGGGAAAGACTGAAAACGGTGTGCTGGAAGTGAACGGGGTCGTTCCCAAGGACGGCGATCCGGTTAGGGCCGAACTGGTGGTCGATGCCAGCGGACGGGCGAGCCGCAGTCCGCAGTGGCTGGCAGATATCGGCGCGCCGGCACCGATCGAAGAAAAATCCGACAGCAAGTTCACCTATTTTACGCGCTATTTCACCGGCACGATGCCGGCGATCACCACACCACTGAATGTCCACTATCCGACGATTTCGATACTCGTCCTGCCGGGCGACAACGACACCTGGTCGGTCACGCTGTGCGTCAGTGCGGCGGACCGGGACCTGCGAGCGCTCAAGCACCCCGAGGTGTGGACCCGGGTGGTGGCCGCACACCCAGCCCAGGCGGGATGGCTCAACGGCGAGCCGATCTCCGACATCGTGATAATGACCGGCGCGCTCGACCGCTACCGGCGCTTCGTGGTCGATGGAAAACCGGTGGCGCTGGGCTTCGTCGCGGTGGCGGACGCTTGGGCCTGTACCAACCCGAATGCCGGGCGAGGTATCTCAACCGGCGTCAAGCACGCGGTTTGCCTGCGCGACGCAATACGCGAAGCGGGCGAGGACCGTGCTGCCCTTGCAAGGATCTTCGATGCGAAGACGGAAAGCACAGTCGCTCCGTGGTTCCGCGACCAGGCCATGGTCGACATGCAACGCTTCTCCAACGTCGAGGCCGAAAGGCTGGGGACCGTCGTGCAACGTACGATCAGTGCCAAGGAGGCCGCCTATTCGAAGATGCTGGCGTTGATGGGCAGCGATGCGACGATGTACAAGGCGGGTCTCGCCTATATTTGCGGGCTCAACCACCTCGAGGAAATCTTCGCGCAGGAGGACGTTGCGGCGAAGCTGAAGTCGACGCCAGCAATCGATCCAGCGACCATGCGCGGCATGTTCCCGGGACCGACCCGCGAGGAACTGCTCCACTTCGCCGAGGCCGACGCTTCGATTGCCTGAGGCAGCGCCTCACTAGCTCTCCGCGTCCTCCAGCACCGCGGCGCGTAGCTCTGCGATGCCCATGCCCTTCTCGCTCGAAGTCACGTGGATCAGCGGATAGGCGGCAGAGTGCTTGCGCGCTTCGGCCTCCACGGCAGCGCGGACTTTCTCCAGTTCGCTCGCCTTGACCTTGTCGGCCTTGGTCAGGACCAGGCGATAACCAACCGCCGCCTCGTCGAGCATCTTCATCATCTCGCGGTCCACGTCCTTGAGGCCGTGGCGGCAATCGACCAGCACCAGCGTGCGCTTCAGCACCTGCCGCCCGCGCAGGAAATCGCGCACCAGCCGCTTCCACTTCTCGACCACTTTCACCGGTGCCTTGGCAAAGCCATAGCCGGGCATGTCGACCAGCCGCAGTTGCAACGGATCGCCCACGTCGAAGAAGTTGAGCTCCTGCGTGCGACCCGGCGTCACCGAAGTGCGGGCGATCGCCTTGCGGCCGGTCAGTGCGTTGAGCAGCGAAGACTTGCCGACGTTCGAGCGTCCGGCAAACGCCACCTCGGGCACCTCCGGCTCGGGCAGGAAGTGGAGCTGCGGAGCCGACAGCAGGAAGCCGACCGGCCCGGCGAACAGCTTGCGCGCCCGCTCGGTCAGTTCCGCTTGCGCGGCCTCCGCTTCCTCGCTCACCCTTTGGCCTTGCTCGCCTGCTCGCGATCGGCCTTGTCCTTGTCGGCCTGCGCGCGCAGCTGCGGGTGCTTCGAATAGAGATACTGCTGCTGCGTCAGCGTCAGCAGGTTGGAGGTGATCCAGTAAAGAAGCAGCCCCGCCGCAAACGGCGCCATCACGAACATCAGCACCCACGGCATGAAGTTGAACATCTTCTGCTGCATCGGGTCCATCGCGCTGGGGTTCAGGCGGAAGGTGAGGAACATCGTGATGCCCAGCAGGATCGCGAGCACGCCGATGCCGAGGAACCCAGGCGGGGTAAACGGCAGCAACCCGAACAGGTTGAGGACGTGCAGCGGATCGGGCGCGGAAAGGTCCTTGATCCACAGGATGAACGGCTTGTGGCGCATATCGATCGACAACATCAGCACCTTGTAGAGCCCGAAGAAGATCGGGATCTGCAACAGCATCGGCAGGCATCCGGCGAGCGGGTTGACCCCTTCCGCCTTGTAGAGCGCCATCACTTCCTGCTGCTGCTTCTGTTTGTCGTCCTTGTAGCGTTCCTGCAGCGCCTTCATCTTGGGCTGGATCGCCTTCATCGCCGCCATGCTGGCGAACTGCTTCTGCGCGATCGGGAACATCGCCCCGCGCACGATCAGTGTCAGCAGGATGATCGCCAGGCCGAAGTTGCCGGCGAACGCATAGAGGTGTTTGAGGAGCCACAGGATCGGCTTTTCGACCACCCCGAACCAGCCCCAGTCGATCGCGTTGCTGAACTGCGGGATGCCGGCATCTTCGTAGGCTTTGAGGACATCGCTTTCCTTCGCGCCAGCGAACAGCTGTGTGGTGCGGGCGATCTGGCGGCCGCTCGGCACGGTCAGCGAATCGTAGATCACGTCGGCGCGGAAAATGTCGTTGCCGAGCGCGCGGAAGTCCGTGTCGACCTGCGCGTTCGACTGCGGCACCAGCGCGGACAGCCAATAGATATCGGTAAACCCGATCCACGAGGCCTTGCCCGACGGCGTGACCGAACCTGCACTGGCCACGTCCTTGTAGTCCGTCCCGAAATCCACCCCGTTGCCGAAATCGCCGATCGGGCCCGAATGCAGCGTGTAGGTGCTGAGGCTGGCGGTGGAGCTGGTGCGGTTGATCAGCGCATAGGGCCGCACCGCAATACTGCCGCCGCTGGTGTTGGAGACCGTCTGGCGCGCGGTGATCAGGTACTTGTCATCTACCGAAAACTCGATCTGGAAATTCTGGCCCTGCCCGTTGTTCCATGTCAGCGTAACCGGGTTGGAAGGCGTCAGTGGGCCGTCGCTCGCCTGCCACACGGTCTTGCCGTCGGGCACCTTCACGCCCTGCCCGATCCAGCCGAACTGCGCGAAATACTGCGCCGGCGTGCCGTCGGGCGAGAACAGCCGGACGGGACCACTGTCCTTCTCCACGCTCTGGCTGTGCTTGGTGAGCGTCAGGTCGTCGATCTGTGCGCCGACAAGGTCGATCGAGCCGGCCACTTCGGGCGCATCGATCTTCACCCGCTCGGGCGAAACCAGTTCGGTCTTGAGATCGCGCGATTCGACCGCTTCGAGCTTGGGATCGTCGAGCCCGCCTTCGCGCGTCGGCTTGTGCTTGGGCGCGTTGGTCGCACCTTCCGCAGGGGCAGCCTCGGTGCTGCCCCCCGGGATCGCGGTGGGGGAGGCTGCCGCGGCAACCGCTTTCGCCGGTTCGGCCGGTTGCGGATAGATCCGTTGCACCACGGCCTCCCATCCGAAGAGCAGCAAACCGCAAAGCACTACGGCGAGGAGGAGATTACGCTGGTTGTCCAAGAGAAACGATCCGGTCTGTTATTGCCGTCTACGGAACGGGGTCGTAGCCGTGGCCACCCCAGGGATGGCAGCGCAATATACGCTTCAACGCCATCCATCCACCCCTGATCGCGCCATGTTTTTGCAGCGCCTCGATCGCGTATTGCGAGCAGGTCGGCGCATAGCGGCAGCTGGGCGGCAGTACGCGGCTTGGCCCCCACTGCCACAACCTGGCAATCTGGATCAGGAGATACTTCATGGTTTGCGCCGCCTGCGTCGCGGCGGGTCGCCTTCGCCCTTCGCGGCCCGCGCCAGCGCGGCGGAAAGCTCGCTCCGCAAGGCGGCGAAATCGCGCTCGATCCCGCCTTCGCGGCCGATCAGGACATGATCGTGGTCGGCCAGCCCTTCACCCGGCAACGCTGCGCGCAGCAGTTCGCGAAAGCGGCGCTTCATGCGGTTGCGAACTACCGCAGTGCCGATCCGCTTGGTCACCGTGACCCCGAAGCGCTTGCCCTGCCCTTCGTTGGGATGGGCGAGCAGGATGAACCCCGGACGCGCCACCCGGACCCCGCGATTCGCCGCGAGGAAATCGGCCCGCTTGCGGATGGTCGAAACGGTCATGGAAAGCGATATAGGTTCCTAATACACCGAATCAAAGACCCGGAACGCGAACGGGCTCCCGAATCGGGAGCCCGCACGGCCGAACGGCCCGATGCCGAGGCTGCACATGCGGCCGTCGGCGTTTGAGGCGTCAGAAAGTTACGCGCTGAGCTTGGCGCGACCGCGGGCACGGCGGGCACGCAGCACCTTGCGACCGCCCGGGGTCGCCTTGCGCGCGAAGAAACCGTGGCGACGGGCGCGCACGAGATTGCTGGGCTGGAAAGTCCGCTTCATCGTATCCTCGAATTCAAATTGCAGCGCATGTTACGCCAACAAAAAGGGCCGCCCGCAACGGCGACCGTTCACAGGCTGGCGCGGTTAGGGGATGCGCTGCCCCAAGTCAAGATAGGCGATCTTCGGTTCGGCGGGCTTTGCCACGACCCGGCTTTCGCTGCCCGAACCGGCCGAAATCCAGCCCCGCATATCCTGCGCGGTCAACCAGCGAGCATCGGCATTGGGTACCGAATTGGTCATGTCGTAAAACGAACGCGCCTGGTGCGCGCTCATCCCCATCGCTTCGTAGTAGTCGATATAAGTCTCGTTGACCTGCGCGTTGGCCGCGAAATCGCCCGGCTGGCGCCCGTCGCTGTCGACCCACGAATGGACCGCGAACTCCGCGCCGTCGTCGATCTTGCGCTGCTTGCCGGCGAGGAACAGCTCGACCGCGCCCGAACGCACCGATCCGCCCGCCGGGACGTGGGTCACCAGCCCGGCCGCGCGAATCATCCGCCCGAGCTTCAAATTGGCGACGTCGTCGTCGGTGCCCGGGCACTCGACCATCTCGAGCTCGGCGATCTGCGGATAGGCGCGCAGCATCGCGGAAAAGGCGCGCGGGCTGGCCGCATCGGTGGCATCGACCAGCGCCGCGCGCCTTCCATCGAGAACCCGGAACGGCCCGAAGCTGGCGATACCGGCGGGGATCGCCGCCGGCTCACTCGCTACGAACCGCCCGGCCCCATTATCGGGCGTATCCACCTCGACCCATTCCTCGACCACCGTTTGCGTCACGACAGTGCGCGCATGGGCGGGCACGGCCGAGACGGCGGCGATGGCAAGCAGGATGGGCGAGATGAACCGCATGACCGCGTCTTGCCCCGGGCCCGCTTGCCAATTGCCCAAGCACAATGGTTGCTTTTGCGTTGACGACGTTCGCGCCTTCGCCGCCAACCCCCTCGACTTGCGGGCTATTTGCCGCCACTAAGGCGATGATCGCAAAGGGGGGTTAGTGGTCGCACTCGTCCGTACGGTTGCCTATCTGGGCCTCGATGCCCGCGCGGTGGAAGTCCAGTGCCAAGTCGCACCGGGATTGCCGAAATTCAACATCGTCGGCCTGCCCGACAAGGCGGTGGGCGAAAGCCGCGAGCGGGTGCAGTCCGCCCTCGCCGCGATGGGCCTGTCGCTGCCGCCCAAGCGGATCACCATCAACCTATCGCCCGCAGACCTGCCCAAGGAAGGGAGCCACTACGACCTGCCGATCGCGCTGGCGCTGCTTGCGGCGATGGGGGTGACCGATGCCGAGCAACTGGCCGATTGGGTCGCGGTGGGCGAGCTCGCGCTCGACGGGCGGGTGGCACCCTCGCCCGGCGTGCTGCTCGCCGCGCTCCACGCCAGCGAGCAGGAGGCGGGGCTGATCTGCCCCGCATCGCAAGGCCCCGAAGCGCGCTGGGCGAGCGGCGTGCCGGTGCTTGCCGCGCCCGACCTTGTCAGCCTGCTCAACCACTTGAAGGGCACCCAGCGCCTGCCCGATCCGCAACCGGGCGAGATCGCCAAGCCCGACCACGGGCCGGACCTCAAGCAGGTAAAAGGGCAGGAAACCGCCAAGCGCGCGCTGGAGATCGCTGCGGTGGGGGGGCACAACCTGCTGATGGTCGGCCCGCCCGGCGCGGGCAAGAGCCTGCTGGCCAGTTGCCTGCCCGGCATCCTGCCCCCGCTCACCGCTGCCGAAGCGCTGGAGACTAGCATGGTCGCTTCGGTCGCCGGGACGCTCGAAGGCGGGCGGATCAGCCGCACCCGCCCGTTCCGCGCGCCGCACCATTCGGCGAGCATGGCGGCACTCACCGGCGGCGGGCTGAAAGTGAAGCCGGGCGAAGTCAGCCTCGCGCACCTCGGCGTGCTGTTCCTCGACGAATTGCCCGAATTCCAGCGCGCGGTGCTCGATTCGCTGCGCCAGCCGCTCGAGACCGGCAAGGTCGACGTCGCCCGCGCGAACGCGCACGTCGCCTATCCGGCGCGGGTCCAGCTGATCGCGGCGATGAACCCGTGCCGCTGCGGACATTTGGGCGATGCAGCGCTCGCGTGCAGCCGCGCGCCGCGCTGCGCCGCCGATTACCAGTCGAAAGTCTCCGGCCCGATGCTCGACCGGATCGACCTCCACGTCGAGGTCGACCCCGTCAGCGCCGCCGACCTTGCGCTACCCCCGCCCGCCGAGGGCAGCGCGGAAGTCGCCGCGCGCGTCGCCACCGCACGGGCGATCCAGACTGCGCGGTTCGATGAAACCGGCGCGCGCACCAACGCCGAGCTCGACGGCCCCGCGCTGGAGACCTTCGCAACCCCCGACGAGCCGGGGCGCACACTGCTGATGCAAGCCGCCGAAGCGATGCGCCTTTCCGCGCGCGGCTATACCCGGATGCTCCGCGTGGCGCGCACGATCGCGGACCTGGCGGGCGCAGAGCAGATCGGCCGCATCCACGTGGCCGAGGCGCTGAGTTACCGGAGGCAACCGCCGCGGGCGTGAACGGTGGGTATGGGGTGGAACGTGGCGCACATCACAATTAGGATCACGTTATGACGACCGACAGACCCAAGTCAGTATCTATGTTGCGCTTCAACTTCGCATTCTGGCTTGTAGAAATAACCGCGGCAGGCGCGGCAGGTCTTTATACCCTAAAGACAGGCAACGAGCCTCCGATCACGTCAACTCCAATCATGATCATTGCTATTGGACTTGCGCTTCTTTGGTATGGCAAAGCTGTCAATCGCCCTATGACTGGACTCGAAATTTCCAAGTTTTCGATCGGAAACATGGTGGCTGACCTCATCAATGGCGTCGCTTGGATGATTGCGATGATTTTGGTTCTTGATGTTCCATTTAGCTGGGAAGGCGTAAGTATCGCACTGGGAGGGGAGGTAAGCGGGCATTCCGCAAAGATTGCGGTGTTGATCGGCCTTATCGTTGGAGAGGGGGGGGTAGCGATCACAAGCGCATTCTTCGCGTGGTTGATTTCAAGGAAGCTCCCCAAACCGATCTCAGCAGCTGAAAAGTTCAACGCGGCTGGAAGGAATGACGTCTGAGTCCGTGGCTCGAAGAGAGCCTCAACCTGTCATGTTCGTCATCGGCTGAATTGACCGCAACACCCCCTCCCCGATAGCCAAGCCAGCCACGGACCGTTAAGGGAGCGGATGCTTCACCACCGGCGGGTGGTCGGTCACGAGGTCGCATGTTCCAGGCACAGCGGGCACAGTTTGCAGGGCTGCTCGAGCGGTTCGACGAGCGCTGGCCGGGCGCGCGGCGGCGCGCGGGCGGGCTCGGCCTGTCGCTGGCGATCGAACTCGGCATCATCCTGCTGCTGCTCACGCTGGGCGAAACGGTCCACAAGCAAGCCAACATGGGCGAAGCGCTGGTGACCTTCGATGTGTCGGGCGACAAAGGCGCGAAGCCCAAGATTCCCGAAAAGGCCAAGGCCGAAACCCGCAAGCCCGCGGTGGCGCAATCGATCCAGAAGCCCGCCGAGATCACCCCGGTCCCGGTGCCCGTGCCGACCAACACCCCGGCGGCGATCATCCCGCTCACCCGCAGCCAGATGGCCGGGTTCGACATCGCCACCATGCCGAAGGCCAAGCCGCGCTCCACCAATGACGACATGATGGGCCCCGCCTTCGCCAGCGTTCCGGGCGATTCGGTGCGGGTCGGCAACGCCCCCAACGGCCAGCCGATGTATGCCGCTTCGTGGTATCGCAAGCCCTACGACAGCGAGCTGCGCGGCTATCTCTCGACCGCCTCGGGCCCCGGCTGGGCGACGATCAACTGCCAGACCGAACCCGAATACCGGGTCGATCACTGCATCCTCGAGGATGAGGAACCGAGCGGATCGGGCATCGGCCGCGCGGTGCTGGCGGCGGCGTGGCAGTTCAAGGTTCGCCCGCCGCAAGTCGGCGGCGTGTCGCAGGTGGGCGACTGGGTGCGGATCCACATCACCTACGAATACAAACCGCCCGCCCCGGTGGGCGGCGCGCAGTAGGCGATGAACGGCGCGCTCAGGCGCTGGCGAAAAAGTTCAATTCCAGCAGCACGTTGTTGGGATCGGGAGTGAAGATCTGGCGCAGCCCGATCGACGACAGGTCATTGATCGCATAGTCCGCCCCGCGCGCATCGAGCCGGGCGCGCACTTCGTCGAAATCGCCGCAGCGCAGTGCGACGTGGTGGATCGCCCCGGTCTCGCTCCCCGGCTCGACCTCTCGCTCGAACGCGCGCGGGCAATCGACCGAATTGAGATGCAGGATCGCGTTGCCCGCCTGGTCGTACATCCAGCGGACCTGCTCGGGCGCCAGCGGCGGCGGACCGTCGCGCTCCTCCAGGTCGAGCAATTCGGCATAGAACCGGGCGGTCTCCGCCAGCCGGTCGGTGATGATGTTCACGTGGTCGAGGCGTTCGACGATCATGGGCCTGCCCTCTCGCTAGGCAGGCAATCTAGCAACCGCGCTTAGCGGCGGGCAAGTGCCGCTTCGCATTCGCCCATCAGCTGCGCCATGATTTCGGCCACCGGCTGCTCTTCCTTGACCATGCCGACCGACTGGCCCGCCATGAGGCTACCGTTCTCGATGTCGCCGTCGATCACCGCACGGCGCAGTGCGCCCGCCCAGTAATGTTCGATCTGCAGCTGCGCTTCGGCCATTTCGACTGCGCCATCGTCGAGCAGCTGCGCGACTTCGCGCTGTTTGGCGGTGAATTCCTCGGTGCCCTTGTTCTTGAGCGCGCGGACCGGGATCACCGGCAGGCGCGGATCGACCTGCACGCTGGCGACCGCATCGCGCGCGCCCGCACGGAAGAACGCCTTCTTGAAATCGGGGTGCGCGATCGATTCGGTCGCGCAGGCGAAACGGGTGCCAAGCTGCACCCCGACCGCGCCCATTTCGAGATATCCGGCGATCGCTTCGCCCCGGCCGATCCCGCCGGCGACGAACACGATATGCTCCTCGCTCAGCGCGGGCAGGAATTCCTGCGCCAGCACGCTCGTGCTGACCGGGCCGATATGGCCACCGGCTTCCATTCCCTCGATCACCAGCGCGTCCCCACCGGAACGCAGCAGCTTCTTCGCCAGCGCCAATGTTGGAGCGAACACGATGACTTTCGCGCCGAACGCCTTGATCGCTTCGACGCTGCCCTTGGGCGGGATCCCGCCCGCCAGCACCACGTGGCCCACCCCGTGCTTGGCGCATACTGCGATCAGGTCGAACAGCTGCGGGTGCATGGTTATGAGGTTCACGCCGAACGGTTTGTCCGTCATCGCCTTGGTCGCGGCAATCTCGGCATCGAGCAGCTCCGGCGTCATCGCCCCGCAGGCGATCACGCCGAACCCGCCCGCGTTGGAAATCGCTGAGACGAGGTTGCGTTCGGACACCCAGCTCATCGCGCCGCACAGGATCGCGTGCTCGGTGCCGAGGAATTCAGTGCCGCGCTTCATCAGCGCGTGGGTCTTTGCGTAAGCCATCGCGCGCCTCTAGGTGAGCGCGCGCAAGGCGGCAAGCGCCCGCGTTTTCTTCAGGCGCCGTAGCTTATGTGAACCTTCGCCGCGGCATCTCGGGCCTTGCGCCGCGCTTCGTCGACATCGCCCGCAGTCGCCAGCGCCACGCCCATCCGGCGGTACGGGCGGCTGGTCGGCTTGGCGAAGATCCGCACGTCGGTGCCCGGCGCCGCCAGCGCATCGTCGAGTCCGGAGTAGGACAATTCCTGCGCGTCGCGGTCGGCGAGGATCACCGCCGAAGCGGACGGACGCGCGCGGATCGTGTCGGGGATCGGCAGGCCCATGATCGCGCGGGCATGGAGGTCGAACTCGCTGAGGTTCTGGCTCGCCAGAGTGACCATCCCGGTATCGTGCGGCCGCGGGCTGAGTTCGGAGAAGATCACCGTGTCGCCCTTGACGAAGAACTCGACCCCGAACAGCCCCCAGCCGCGCCCGCCGCCGCCGAGATTTTCGACGACTTTGCGCGCCATTTCCTGCGCCGATGCGATCGCCGCTTCGCTCATCGGCATCGGTTGCCAGCTTTCCTGGTAGTCGCCGCGTTCCTGCCGGTGACCGATCGGAGGGCAGAAGCTGACGCCATCCTTGTGGCGCACCGTCAACAGGGTGATCTCGTAGTCGAAATCGACGAACGCCTCGACGATCACCCGCGCGCGGTCGCCGCGCATCCCGGCAACCGCATAGTCCCGTGCCGCTTCCAGTCCGGCTGCGTCCTGCACGGTCGATTGGCCCTTGCCGCTCGACGACATCACCGGCTTGATCACGCAGGGGAAGCCGGTGAACTCTGCCGCCTCGCGCACTTCGTCGAGGCTTTCGGCATAGCGATAGCGCGAGGTGGTGAGGCCCAGCTCGCCCGCGGCAAGATCGCGGATCGCGTCGCGGTTCATCGTCAGCTGCACCGCGCGGGCGGAGGGGACCACGTTGAAGCCTTCGGCCTCAAGCTCGGCGAGCACTTCGGTGCGGATCG
The DNA here is from genome assembly GCF_002269345.1 of Tsuneonella mangrovi. NCBI lineage: Bacteria > Pseudomonadati > Pseudomonadota > Alphaproteobacteria > Sphingomonadales > Erythrobacteraceae > Tsuneonella > Tsuneonella mangrovi. The sequence continues at coordinate 2,558,992 of NZ_CP022889.1, read as the reverse complement.
CTTCGATCTCGGGCACGATGTAGTCGGGTCGGTATTTCTCCGCGACTGCCCGCAGGGTCTCCCCGTCGAGCATCGAGAACACCTCGCGCCCGTCCGCCAATTGCATCGCCGGTGCGTTGTCGTAGGCATCGCAGGCGATGACCTTCGCGCCAAGCCGCTTGGCCGAAATCACGAATTCGCGCCCCAGTTCGCCAGAGCCGAGCAGCAGGATCGTGGCGGTGTGGCTCATCGCGATGCGTTCCTCAGGCTGCCTCGTCCTCGGCGTCGAGTCCGTATGCGGTATGCAGCACGCGCACTGCCAGTTCGGTCTCGTCCTCGTCGATCATCACGCTGACCTTGATCTCCGAAGTGGAGATCGCCTGGATGTTGATCCCGCGATCGGCCAGCGCCTTGAACATCGTCGCGGCGACACCCGCGTGGCTCTTCATGCCCACCCCGACGACGCTGATCTTGGCGACGTGGCTGTCGGTGATGATGCGGTTGAAGCCGATGTCCCCCCGGCGGTCTTCCAGCAGCGCCTGCGCGCGCGGCAAGTCGGTCTGCGGCACGGTGAAGGTCACGTCGGTCTCGCCCTTGTCGCGGCCGACGTTCTGGATGATCATGTCGACGTTGATGCTGGCATCGGCCAGCGGTTCGAAGATATGCGCCACCGCGCCCGGCTTGTCGGGCACGCGGGTGAGGATGATCTTGGCTTCGTTCTTGTCGTGCGCGATGCCGGTCACGTGCTGGCGTTCCATCTGGCCGTCCTCCAGGATCTGTTCCATTTCTTCTTCCGACACGATCATCGTGCCGGGCAAATCGTCTGCGGGTATCGCATCGTCGCCGATAAAGCTGGAGAGCACCTGCACCCGCACGCCCTCCTTCATCGCGAGCCCCACCGAGCGGGTTTGCAAGACCTTCGCGCCGACCGAAGCAAGCTCGAGCATTTCCTCGTAGGTCACCGCCTTCTGCTTGCGCGCCTTGGCGACGATCCGCGGGTCGGTGGTGTAAACCCCGTCGACGTCGGTGTAGATGTCGCAGCGGTCGGCACCGATCGCCGCCGCCACTGCAACCGCCGAGGTATCCGAACCGCCGCGCCCGAGCGTTGTCACCCGGCCGTCGTCGCCGATTCCCTGGAAGCCGGGGATCACCGCGATCTCGCCCGCCGCCATGCTGGCCAGCAACGCGTCGCTCTCGATCTCCTCGATCCGAGCCTTGGCGTGCGCTTCGATCGTGTGAACCGGCAGCTGCCAGCCGAGCCAGCTGCGCGCCTTGCAGCCCAGCGCCTGCAGCGTGAGCGCGAGCAGCCCGCTGGTCACTTGCTCGCCGCTGGCGACAACCACGTCGTATTCGGCGGGATCGTAGAGCGGGTTGGCTTCGCGGCAGAAGTTGACCAGACGGTCGGTCTCGCCCGCCATCGCGGAGACGACCACCGCCACCTCGTCGCCATTCGCGGCCTGCTTGCGCACGATATTGGCCACCCGGCGGATGCGCTCGGTCCCGGCCATCGAAGTGCCGCCGAATTTCATCACGATCCGTGCCAAGTCTCGCAACTCCCGCTGGAAGAGGTTTCGGCGCGCTGTTAGGGGTGTGTCATGGTCGATGCAACACGCGAGCGCGATAGGTCTTCTACTGGCGGGCAAACGATCCGCCCCGATGAAGCCGCGCATTTCGGCAAGCTGGCGAGCGAATGGTGGGATCCGAAGGGTTCGTCCGCGATGCTCCACCGGATCAATCCGGTGCGGCTGCAATTCGTGCGCGCGGCGATCGACCGGCACTGGGCGAGCGAAAGCGACACCCTGCGGCCGCTGGCGGGCAAGTCCGCACTCGATGTCGGTTGCGGCGCTGGATTGCTTTGCGAACCGCTCGCCCGGCTGGGCGCGGACGTCACCGGGGTCGACGCTGCGCCGGAGAATATCGCCGCTGCTGCCGCCCATGCCGAAGCGATGAAGATGGACGTGCGCTACATGGCGGGCGAAGTCGCCGCGCTCGACATCGGCGAATTCGATTTGGTCACTGCAATGGAAGTGATCGAACATGTGGCAGACAAGCCTGCATTCGCCGCCGCGCTCGCCAAACGCCTCGCGCCCGGCGGGCTGCTGATCCTTTCCACCCCCAACCGCACCCCGGCGAGCCGCCTGCTGCTGGTCGGTGCGGCGGAAGCGACCGGGATGATCCCGCGCGGCACACACCATTGGGACGATTTCATCACTCCGGACGAACTGCACGAGTTGCTCGCCGAGGCAGGGCTGGAGATGAACGAACCGCAAGGAATCGCGTTCTCGCCGCTCAAGGGCCTGCAGCTGTCCGGCGACCTGTCGCTGAATTACATCGTCAGCGCGAGGCGGGCCGCATAGGGCACCGACCCTACTTCCACCCGCCCCACGGCTGGTTGGTCCGGTCGACCGCCAGCGTATCGTCCCACGGGCGGCACAGCGCAAAGGCCTCTTCGGGAGAGCCATGCAGCCACCGGTCCCAGCTCTCGCGGTGGAGGATGGTCGGCATCCGGTCGTGCACTTCGGCCATGTCGGGGCACGAATCGACCATCACCATAGTGTAGGCGTCGCCCCATTCGGCGGTCGGGCGCCATAACCCGGCCACCGCGAACAGCTCATGATGCGGCAGGCCGTACCAGGTGCGGGTCTTGGCTCCTTTCGCGCCTTCGGCCTCGGCCCATGCCACCACCGGGATGAGGCAGCGCCGGTGCACGAAGCTGTCGCGCCAGAACGGGCCGGAGAGCTTGTCTTCGCGGGCGTTGTTGACCGGCTTGGGCTTGAGCGGCTGGCCATGCTTGCCCTTGAGCGCCAGCGGGAAGCCCCACGCCATCTGCCGCACCGCGCCTTCGGCCACCACCAGCCCCGGATAGCCGGGATAGACTTCCGCGCCGAAGTTGCTGCCCTGCGCGGCGTTGTCGGCCCCGAACCACCGCGCGACCTCATCCGGGTTCTTGGTCATGCGGTAGAGGTTGCACATCAGCTGGCCCCCACCACCAGGCAGGCCGCTGCCATCAGCGCCCCGGCAAAGCGGTTCGAGCGGAAGCGGGCGAGCGGGTTGTCGGCATCCGCCGGATCGAGGCTCGCCGCCTGCCAGACCAAGTGCAGCGCGACTGGTAGCAGTGCGAGCAGCGCGACCCAGTCGTGCCGCAGCAACCAGAAGGCAAACGCCCACAGCGCGACGGCCCCACCATAGAACCCCCACACGCCGGCCTTCACGTGGCCGCCGAGCCGCAACGCGCTCGAGCGGATGCCGACGAGCGCGTCGTCCTCGCGATCCTGCAAGGCGTATATCGTGTCGTAACCAACACACCACAGGATCGCCCCGCCGTAGAGCGCAGCCAGCACATCGAGCCGGTCGCTTCGCAGCGCGAACCAGCCGACTGGTGCGCCCCAGGTGAACACCAGCCCCAGCCACGCCTGCGGCCACCAGGTGATCCGCTTCATGAACGGATAGGCGGCGACCAGCGCGAGACTGCCCAGCGCGACCAGCTGCGCTTGCCACCTCAGTTGCAACAGCACGACGAGGCCGACCGCGCACAGTGCGAGCAGCCAGCACCATGCGGGCGCAAGGCTCACCCGCCCACTCGCCACCGGGCGGACAGCGGTTCGGGCGACTTGCCGGTCCAGATCGGCATCGACGATATCGTTGTAAACGCACCCCGCCCCGCGCATCGCGATCGAGCCGAGCAGCATCCACGCCACCAGTGCCAGCTGCGCGCCGCCGCCCGAAAGCCAGACACCCCACGCGCACGGCCAGAACAGCAACCACCAGCCGATCGGCCGGTCGAACCGGGCGAGCTGCGCAAGATCGCGCGGCAGCTGCGGCAAGCGCGCCACCAGCCCTCGGTGCTCGGTATCGGGGACGATTTGGTCGGTCATCCCTTGTCCACTAACGCTCGCCGTGCCACCTGCAAAGGGATGCCCGCTACTCCCGCCTGGCCGCCCCGCAGCGCCCCGCGCCTGTTTGTCGCGCCGCCGCTCGCTGCCGGGCAGGCAGTAACCATCGAGGGCAACCAGGCGCACTACCTCGCTCGCGTGATGCGGGTTGGCGAAGGCGACGCGGTGATCCTGTGCGACGACGCGACCGGCGAATGGGCGGCAAGGGCAATTTCGGTGGGCAAGCGCGCAGTCGTGCTCGACCCAGTCGAGCGGCTGCGTGAGCGGGAGGCCGTGCCCGACCTGTGGCTGTGCCCTGCGCTGCTCAAGAAGGATCGCTTCGACCTCGTGCTCGAAAAGGCCACCGAACTGGGCGTGGCGGCGATCCACCCGATCGTGACCCGTCGCTGCGTGGCCGACAAGCTCAACGTGGAACGCGCGCGCACCGTTACCATCGAAGCCGCAGAGCAATGCGCGCGCACTGCGCTGCCAGTGCTTGCCGAACCGGTTTCGCTCGATACGCTGCTGCGGGATTGGCCCGCGGGCCGCGCGCTGTTCTTTGCCGACGAACTGGGCGGCGAGCCCGCGCAGGCAGCCTTCAAGGCGCACGCCGGCTCTGCCGCCCTGCTGGTCGGCCCGGAGGGCGGGTTCGACGATGCCGAGCGCGAGGCGATCCGCGCGCATCCCCAAGCCCACCCCATTTCGCTCGGCCCGCGAATCCTGCGCGGCGAGACCGCAGCGATCGCCGCAATGGCCGTGTGGATGGCGTCGGCTGGCGACTGGACCTGAAAGAATAATTCGCTGGCGCGCAAACATTCGGTTGCGTAGGGCCACTGACCATGAGCACGCGGACCACTTCCAACCAGGCCGATCCGGTCATAGAGAGCCGCGACCAGCTCGTTGCCCCCCTCGCCGAAGGTGCCAAGCCAAAGGACAAGTGGCGCATCGGCACCGAGCACGAGAAGCTCGTATTCCGGCGCAAGGATTTCGCTGCCCCGAGTTACGACGAACCCGGAGGTATCCGCGATATCCTGCTGGCATTGCAGGAGTTTGGCTGGCAGCCGGTGATCGAGGGTGGCAAGGTCATCGCAATGAGCGGTGACGACGGAACCGTCAGCCTCGAACCCGCCGGGCAGCTCGAACTCTCGGGCGCGCCGCTTGAAAATATCCACCAGACCTGCGCCGAAACCGGCCGCCACCTCGAACAGGTGAAAGCGATCGGCGACAAGTTCGGGGTGGGTTTCCTGGGCCTCGGCATGTGGCCCGACAAGACCCGCGATGAACTGCCGATCATGCCCAAGGGCCGCTACGCGATCATGCTGCGGCATATGCCGCGCGTGGGCTCGCTCGGCCTCGACATGATGCTGCGGACCTGCACCATCCAGGTGAACCTCGATTATTCGAGCGAAGCCGACATGGCGCAGAAGTTCCGCACCAGCCTGGCGCTGCAGCCGCTAGCGACCGCGCTGTTCGCCAATTCGCCGTTCACTGAAGGCAAGCCCAACGGTTTCCTCAGCTATCGCAGTCACATCTGGTCGGACACCGATCCCGCGCGCACCGGGATGCTGCCGTTCGTGTTCGAGGAGGGGTTCGGCTACGAGCGCTATGTCGACTACATGCTCGACGTGCCGATGTACTTCGTGTTCCGCGACGGGAAGTACATCGACGCCGCAGGGCAGAGCTTCCGCGACTTCCTCGACGGCAAGCTGCCCGCGTTACCCGGCGAGAAGCCGACAGCAGGCGACTGGATGGACCATCTTTCCACCGCATTTCCCGAGGTGCGCCTCAAGTCGTTCCTCGAAATGCGCGGCGCAGACGGTGGGCCGTGGAACCGGATTTGCGCCCTGCCCGCGCTGTGGGTCGGGCTGCTCTACGACCAGGGCGCGCTCGATGCCGCGTGGGACCTCGTCAAGGACTGGACGATGGAAGAGCGCGAGGCGCTCCGTTCTTCGGTGCCCAAGCTGGCGCTCGACGCGCCGATCCCCGGCGGCAGGACGCTGCGCGACATCGCCCCCGAAGTGCTCGCAATTGCCCGAAGCGGCCTCAAGGCCCGCGCCCGGCTCAATTCGGGTGGCGACAACGAGACCGGCTTCCTCGAGACGCTCGACGAGATCGTCGAGAGCGGCAAGGTCCCTGCCCAGCGCCTGCTCGACATGTACGACGGGGAATGGGGCGGCGACGTGACGAAGGTCTACCAATACAGTTTCTAACCAAGACAAAGCGGAGAGAGCGATGATCCTGATCATGGGAACCGTGCGGATACCCGAAGACAAGTACGAGCAAGGCCTGCCCGCGATGAAAAAGATGATTTCCGCCACGCTCAAGGAAGACGGCTGCATCCGCTACGGCTTCGCCCGCGACATCCTCGATCCCGGGCTGATCCATATTTCGGAAGCATGGCGAGACAGCGATGCGGTCAAGGCGCACGGCAAGTCGGCGCACATGGCCGAATGGCGCGCTGCGGCGGGCGATCTCGGGCTGAGCGACCGCGACCTCAAGCTGCACCAGGCCGACGAAGGCCTCCCGATCTAGCGGGAATTACTCGGCGGGTTCGGGAATGGCCGGCGCTGCCGGCCTGCGCAGCCACTCGCCCCGCAACAACTTGCGGAGCCGTGCGGTGATCGCCCCGTGTTCAGCCATCCAAGCGTGGTATGCGCGGTACTTGGCGTCTTCAGACAGCAAGTGCATCTCTTCGGTCCGCGCGCGCCAGTAGTAGATACCGCTGACGCAAGCGAGGAAGAAGCCATTGCGCACCGCGTCGACCGTCGATCCGTCGGTGACGAGGAACGGCAGCGTCGAAAGCCACCAGAAGGTGTTTTTCGCAAGGTATGCCGGGTGCCGGGTGAAGGCATAGGGGCCATTGGTGATCACTCCGCGATAGGTCAGGTTGGAGAACCGTAACCCGAAGGCGACCGTCGCCCAGGCGTAGTAGCCGGTCAGCCCGGTCAGCAGCGCAGCCCATACCCACATTACCCCGGGGTGCCCGGCGAACCAGAAGGTCCAGTTGTTTTCCGCCATCCCCGGCGTGCCCACGCCGTAGTCGAGCACTCCGATACCGTTGAGCGGCGGATAGCACAGCAACGCAGCGACCCACCCGGCAAGGAACGGGTTGCCGCTGCGGATGTGCGCGTCGAGCGGGCGCATCGTCACGAGGTAACCGACAGTCCCGACCTGCACGTCGATCAGGAAGAGCAGGCTGACCAGTGCCATGCCGATCTCCACCGGGTTGGCGGCGATCGCGCCGAAATCGGTGTTGACCACGCCTTGGAACCCGCCGGGCAGGATCGAGATCATGAACGCGCCGAAGAACCCCTTGATGATCCACGCACGCCAGTGCTTCTTCACTTCGGCGATGTCGTAATTGCCGTGGCGAAGCAGCATGGCTCCGAAGTGCCACGCATGGTCGCGCGGATTGACGAGGTAGCGGTCGAGCCACAGCACATAAGGGATCGAGAGCACGAAAAGCGGAGCGGCCGCATACCCGATCACTTCCATTGCGAACAGGTAGTCGCCGCTCCAGTACCACCTTGCGAGGCCGTACATCAGGCCGATTCCGGCCCACGTCGCCCACAGCCCGCCGAGCTTGATGATCGAGACCTCGGCGACTTCGGCCAGCGAATGCGGGCGGGCCCAGTCGATCCCGGTCGACGGACGCAAGTGGACCTTGTCCTTGATCAGCGAGACCGCGACCATCGGCAGCGCCACGAACACCAGCGAGGTGAGCGCGGCATACGGCCCGTCGAGCCGTGCGTGGGGCCCCGGCAGGCCGAAGGTGTCGACGAGATACGGCCAATGACGGCAGAACATCACCCACACGAACAGCCCGGCCAGGCCGGCCAGGCCGACAGCTGCCGAAACGTCGCTCGCGGGGCGCTGCGCCGGAAGGGAGGCGGATTGCTCGCTCATGTGCGGGCAACCCGTAAGGCAAAAGGGTTAAGAGGCCGGAAACCTGTTCCGCCCGAACACTTTATCCCGCGCCTGCCGAAGGATCAGCGGAAGGCGTAGATCCGTCCGCTGTCGTCGAGGATATAGAGCGTTTTATTGGCCACGATCGGCGGCAGCGATACCGGCCCATTGAGCCGCTGCCAGCTTGCGGCGGAGCCTTCGCCTACGCTCACGGTCCAGACTTGCCCCAGTGTGTTGACGACCCACAGCTGGTTGCCCGCCAGCACCGGTCCGCGCCAGAAGATCGCGTCCTTCTTCTTCTTTTCGTTCTTGTAGCGCGGCAGGTCGGCGATCCACCGCACCTTTCCTGTGTTGCGCGAGATCGCCAGAAGTTTGCCCTGGTCGGTCAGCGTGAAGATCCACTCGCCCGAAACCGCCGGTGTAGAAATGCCTGCGAGGTTGAGTTCCCAGATGCGTTGGCCGGTGACCAGCTCGTAAGCCGCCATGCGGCCGCCCTGGCCCAGTGCGTAGACCCGGCCACGGTCGATGATCGGATCGGCATCGATGTCGGTCAGCGCACCGACCTCGGTCGAAATTGACGTCCGCGCGAGTGCATCGGACCACAGTACCCGGCCGTTTTCGTAGCGATAGGCGACCAGTTCGCCAGTCGAGTATCCGGCAACCACCGTGCCCTGGCCGGCAGCCGGAGCTGCCACGCCGAACACGCCGGTCTGCGCGCTCGATCCCGATTCCTGCCACTGCACCGACCCATCGGTTTCAGCGAGCGCGAAGATCTGGTTGTCCTGCGTCATCACGTAGACCGAACCGAATGCGATCGTCGGCGCCCCGCGCAGCGGGCCCGCCGGGTGGACACGCCAGATCTCGTTGCCGGTATTGGCGTCCAGCGCGACCACTTCGCCAACCCCGTTGGTGGCATAGACATGGCCGTTGGCGTAGCTGACGCCGCCGCCGAAGTTGGCCGCCGCAGGTGCGCCATCGAGCTCGGTCTTGTCGGACCACACCTTCGCCCCGGTGTTGGCATCGAACGCGCTCACTACCCCGTCGGTGTCGGACACGAACAGCTTGCCGCCCCCGACCACCGGTGCGGCGGCGAGGCGGCGGCGATCGGTCGAACCGGCGACCTGCGCGGTCCAGATCCGTTGCGGGTTGTCGGCCAGCGCGAGGTTGCCCGGCCCCTTGTTCGCGGTGCCGCCGGCCTGCGCCCAGTCGGGATTGTCAGTCGGCGGCGGCAGCACGACCGAAATCCCGGCCAGCCCCGGATCGACCTTGGCCCCGTTTTCGATCTGTGACAGGATCGGAAGGCGGTTGCCGATCGTCGGTGTCGTGCGCGGTCCCTTGCCGCCAAACACCTTGCAGCCCGCAACGCTGGTCGCGAGCGCCAGGATCAGCACTACCCGCCCAGTCGTCGATAAAACCCTCGCCGTCATCGCTCGTGTATTCCCTGTCATCGGTGTCGCGCGCGCCGTCATTGTGCCGGGCCGCCTGCTACTTCGGAATTGATCCCCGGCTGCTTGATCACGGTGTCGACATCCTTGATCGAATCGACCCCCAGCAGTCCGGCCATCTGGCGCGCCCTGCTCTTCAGAGTGTCGGGGGTGTCCTTGTCTTCCGCAATGCTGGAAAACAGCTTGCCCGCTTCGGCATTCTTGCCCTGGTCGAGATAGGCCATCGCGACCATTTCCCCGGCGCTGCCGAACCACGGCGATCCGGGCACTGCCAGCGGCTGGAGCCGGGCGATCACGTCGGCCGGCTTCATCGTATCGTAACTGGCTGCAACCGCGCGCACCGTGGCGGCATCGCGCATCGGCTTGGGTGCCTTGGGGTCGGCAGCCACCGCTTCGAACAGCTTGGCCGCGTCGGCCGGCTTCTTCTGCTCCATCGCGATGCCCGCCTTGAGCATCTGCGCAGCCGTTTTCGCGCCCTCGTCATTGCCTTCGAGAATCGGAGCAAGGTCCTTGTCGCCGGTCGCAAGGTTGCGCGCCTGGACCTGGTCGAGCGCGGTGACCAGTGTTTCGGACGCCGTCTCGCGCTGCGCGTTGAGGTGCTCCTGATACCACAGGTAACCGCCGAATGCGGCAAGGCCGAGAATCACCAGGCCGATGATCGCCTTCCCGTAGCGGCGGTAGAAATCCGCATACTGGTCTTGCCGGACGGCATCGTCGACCTCGCGCAGCAGGACCTCGTCTTCGGCGGCGCGCTGCTGGGCGCGCTTTTCTTCTCGAGAAAGGGATTTGCCGGGTGTCAGGGCCACTTGGGGGCTCGCTCCGTTGGTTGCCGGTAATGGGTGGAGGGGTCTTTAGACGATAGCCGGGTCAATTCAATCGCAAAGCCAGACTGTCCCCGCCCGTGTGAACTGCAGGTGAAGGCGGTACGCGCCGTTTTAGGCAGGAATCTCGCGGCCGAGCGCGCTCGAATAGAGCCGGCGATAGGCTGCGATCATCTTGGCTTCGTCAAACTCTGCGCGCGCCTTGGCCCGGTTGGCTTCTCCTACGGAACGGCGCAGGTCGCCATCGGCCGCCAGTGACACCAGCGCCATCGAAAGCGCTGCGATGTCTCCCGGCTCGACGATGAAGGGTTCGTTCTCCTCGGCAACCATCTCCCTGATGTCACCGACCGCGGGGGCCGCTGCGGGCAATCCGGCGGCCATCGCTTCGACCAGCGAGATCGGGAACTGTTCGCTCAGCGACGAGAGCGCGAAGATATCGAACAGCCCTATATAGTTTGCCGGATCGGGCACGAATCCGGGCAAATGCAGCCGGTGATCGACCCCGAGATGCGATGCTTCCGCGCGGATGGCATCGAGTTCATTGCCCTCGCCGACGATCACAAGCTGCCACGGCTCGGGCAAGGCGGCGAACGCGCGCACCAGCCGAGGCAGCGCCTTGACCGAACGCAGCCCGGCCACCGTACCGACCCACAGCTCTCCCTCGTGCTTGATCACGCCGCGCAAGGCATCGGGCTTGGGTTTCGCCGCGAATGCTGCGGTGTCGATCCCGTTGGGTATCCGCCGGACCCGTCCGAACGGTTGCGACCAGGTGGTAAGCGCAATTCCCTCGAGCGTCTCGGAGGGCACCACCAGCCCGCTCGCCCGTCCCAACGCGATCCGCCGGTACCAGTTGCGCCCACGTTTGAGCTTCAATTGCTCGTCGGCATTGAACCCGTCTTCGTGGTGGATCAGCGGCGGCAACGCTATCGCCTTGCCGAACAGCGTATGCGCCATCACCGCGTCCATCGCACCCCAGTTGTAGGTCAGCACGAGGTCGTATCCCGCCATCGCTTGCGCCATCGCCTGCAAGCGCCACGGGGTCGGCTTGCCGCTCAGCGCCGGGAATTCGTCGGGATAATCGACATCGACGCCCGAATCGATCTCGTTCGCAGCGGACAGTTCGCCGGGAACGCCGGACACCACCGCGTGCGAGACATGTTCGCCGAATGCGTTCATCAGCCGCACTGCGCGCCGCTCCTTGCCGCCCGCCGCGAAGGTCGAGTGCAAGTGCAGGATGCGCGGCGGCCCGCAGTCGTCGGCCCGGTCGGTCATGCGATCTTTGCGAGCAGCGATTCGACAGCCGCTTGCGCCTGCGGCTCGGTCAGCAGCGGCGCGTGGCCGGTGCGCGGTATCACGACCACATCGAGCTCGGGGACCCGCCGCTTCATTTCAGCGGCGGTTTCGGTGGACAGCAATTGCGACAACTCGCCGCGCACCAGTGCCAGCGGCCGCCCCGCGAGCGCTTCGAAAGCCGGCCACATATCGGGGGCGTCGCTCTGCTCGGCATTGCCCGCGACAAAGGCGTCACCGATTGCCATGTCGTAATCGAACGCAATCCGCCCGCCCGCACCGAGCTGCATTACGCGCTTGGCCATCGCCAGCCAGTCGTCGATCGTGAAGTCGGGATGCGCACCGTTGTGCTGCGCTTCGAGCGCGCGCGCGGCGTGCATCCACGTGGGAAAGCTGCGCCCCTGCCCGACATATTCGGAAATTTGCGCAATACCCTCGGGTGACAGCACCGGACCGACGTCGTTGAGCAGCGCCCCGGCGATCCGCTCGGGCTCGGTCAAGGCCAGCAGCATCGTCATCAGCCCGCCGAGCGAAGTGCCGATCGCCACGAACCGGTCGATGCCCTCTTGCGCCAGCAGCTCCTTGAGGTCCGCGGCATACTGCAGCGGGTTGTAGCTCGCCGGATCCTTCGCATAGTCCGACTGGCCACGCCCGCGCATCTCGGGAACGAGCACCCGCCACTCCTCCGCGATCGAATCCGCCAGCACAGCGAAATCGCGCGCGTTCCGGGTCAGCCCGTGCAGGCAGATCACCGGCGGGCGATCGCTGCTGCCGGGATAGTCGCGGAAATGCAGATCGAGTCGATCCTGAGTCGGCCAGGTGCGGTCGGCCCACGACCGGTCGCCGTTCGCCGGGTAGGGCTGCGCGATGTCTGCTGATGCCTTGACGCTGTCCATCTGCGGGCCGGGTATCCATGGCTAGGTACAAATCGTGCGAAGCGCGAACGCCGCGTCGGCGCCTGCTGCCCCTCCTATCGCGCGCTGTGCGCCCGTCTGCAAGCCGCGAGAGCGAACCGCACGCCAACTTGGCTTGAACGGTCTTCGTACTCGACGTAAGGCCCGGTTTCGGAAATGTTCATCATGGTTGCGCAGGATCGCGTCCTCGGGATGCGCGCTGCCTGCGCACTCAAACGGGTCGCTGCAAATGGGCCTGCCGCGGGACGGCAGGAACGGGAGAACTGATCGCTTGTCGCAAGCCGAATTCATTTCATACGAACCGGCCACCGGTGTCGAACTCTGGCGCGGCAAGGCCGGCGATGTCGATGCCACGGTCGACCGTGCGCGCCGTGCGTTCCCGGCCTGGGCGAGCCAGCCGCTGGCGACCCGTATCGAGCTGTGCCGCCGCTTCGCCAATGAAGTGCGCAAGGGCCAGGACAAGCTGGCCGAACTGATCGCGCGCGAAACCGGCAAGCCACTGTGGGAAGCCCGTACCGAAGTCGAATCGGTGATCGCCAAGGTCGATATCTCGGTCACCGCCTATGCCGAGCGGACCGGGCAGAAGAAGCTCGACAGCGCTCTCCAGGGTACCGCCGCGGTGCGCCACAAGCCGCACGGCGTCATGGTCGTGCTCGGGCCGTACAATTTCCCCGCCCACCTGCCCAACGGCCACATCGTCCCTGCGCTGATCGCGGGCAACACAGTCGTGTTCAAGCCGAGCGAAAAAACGCCTGCCGTGGGCGAGTTCCTGGTCGGTTGCTTCCACCGCGCCGGGATCCCTGCAGCGGTGGTCCAGCTGCTGATCGGCGGGCCGACCGAAGGCCAGGCGCTTGTGGCCCATGCAGACGTCGACGGCGTGCTGTTCACCGGCAGCGCGCGGGCGGGTATCGCGATCAACCGCAAGCTGGCGAGCAACCCGGGCAAGATCGTTGCGCTCGAAATGGGCGGCAACAACCCGATCATCGTGCTCGACACCCCCAAGGTCACCGACGCAGCCGCGCTGATCGTGCAAAGCGCGTTCACTTCGGCCGGCCAGCGCTGCACCGCGGCGCGGCGGCTGATCGTCAAGGCCAGCATGTACGATGCCGTGGTCGACGAAGTGAAAAACATTGCCGACCGGATCATCTTCGACGAACCGTTTGCCGATCCCGCCCCGTTCATGGGCTGCGTGATCGACAACGAAGCCGCCGACCAGCTGGGCGAAAGCTTCCTTTACCTGCTGTCGCACGGCGGCAAGGCGATCAAGCACATGAGCCGGCCGGACGAGGGCAAGCCGTTCGTCAGTCCTGCCCTGATCGACGTAACCGCGCTGGACGAGAAGCCGGACGTCGAACTGTTCGGCCCGCTGCTGCAGGTCGTGAAGGTCGACGATTTCGACGCCGCGCTGGCCGAAGCGAACAACACCCGGTTCGGCCTCTCGGCTTCGCTGATCGGCGGAACCCCGCAGGATTACAACAAGTTCTGGGCCGGTATCCGCGCCGGTATCGTCAACTGGAACCGGCCGACCAACGGGGCCAGTTCCAAGGCACCGTTCGGCGGGATCGGGCTATCGGGCAACCACCGCCCGGCCGCATTCTATGCCGCCGACTATTGCGCCTACCCGGTTGCCAGCACCGAAATGGACCAGCCGCGCGCGAGCGTCGGTGTCGGCCTGAGGGCCGAGCGGCGCAGGAAACGCCGCACCGCCAAGGACGACGAACAGACCGCCGTCGCCAAGAAGTCTGACTGATTCGCCCTCGCTTGTGCGGATCTAGCTGGTGCTCAGCTTGCGCAAGTCGCCCTTGCCGATCACTTCGATCCCCGGCTTGGCGATCTTGGTGGCCGGATCGACGGTCGGGTTTGTGGGATAGCTCTTGCCGTCCCACGCCAGCTTGACGGTGCCGCCTTCGGCCCCGCCACCCCCAATCGTCACCCACAGGTCACGCATGCCATTGGTCCTGCTGTCGAGCACCCCGACGGGAAGCTGGGTCACGCTGGTCTGGGTCAGCACCTTGAAGTCCTTGCCGTCGTCCTTGAGCACCAGCAACGGGCACCCGCCCGATCCACACACCATCGGCCCGCCGACATAGGCCAGCACTTCGTCGGTTCCGTCGCCGTCGAGATCGACCCGCCCCGCACGGTAGCTCACCGGTGCATCGGCGACGAACTGCTGGATGAGGAACGATTCGAGCCGCGCGTCCTCACTGGCAGGCAACGCTGCCTTGGCCGGGGGCGGATTGTCGTCGGCGGATGGGGAACATGCTGCAACGCCAATTGCAGCGGCGAGCGGGAGGATCGTCCTTAGCTTCATGGGCGCGGGCCATAGCGGAAATGACGCGCCTGTCGCACCATGCGGGAACGGCTCGTCTTTTCCACCGCCCGCTTCGTCGCTCCGCCTTGCCGTATCGCGCAGCGCGCCTAGATTGCGACTCGCAAGACCGAAAGGAGCGCATGGCTCGCAAACCTGCCCGCACCGGCAATCCGGTGATGTCGCCTTCCCCCACTCCGCTGCACGCGCCGCGCCGCGCCCGCGCCGAACTCGCCTTCGAGGACCAGTCGCTGCTCGGCCCGCTGTTCGGCCAGTTCGACGCCAACCTGGTGCAGGTCGAAAACCGCTTGGGCGTGTTCATTTCGGCGCGCGGCGACAAGGTGCAGATCGAAGGCAGCCCCGATGCGGTGGCCCGCGCGCGCGACACGATCAACGCGATGTACGACCGGCTGGCGACCGGCGAAGACCTCGACGCTGGCGCGATCGAATCGCTGATCGCGATGTCGAGCGAGCCGACGCTCGAAGGGATCGTGCGCGGCGGGGACAATGCGCCGCCGATCATGATCCGCACCCGCCGCAAGACGATCGTCCCGCGCAGCGCGGGGCAGATCCCCTACATGCAGAACCTGGCGAGCAAGGACATCGTGTTCGCATTGGGCCCGGCGGGGACCGGCAAGACTTACCTCGCGGTGGCGCAGGCGGTCAGCCAGCTGATCAGCGGCAGCGTTCAGCGGATGATCCTCTCGCGCCCGGCGGTGGAAGCGGGCGAAAAGCTCGGCTTCCTGCCCGGCGACATGAAGGAGAAGGTCGATCCCTACCTGCGCCCGCTTTACGACGCGCTCTACGACTGCATGCCACCCGAACAGGTCGAACGGCACATCGAAAGCGGGGTGATCGAAGTCGCCCCGATCGCGTTCATGCGCGGGCGCACGCTGGCCGATGCTTTCGTGATCCTCGACGAAGCGCAGAACACCACGCGCGAGCAGATGAAGATGTTCCTCACCCGCTTCGGCCAGAACAGCCGGATGGTGGTGTGCGGCGACCCGAAACAGGTCGACATTCCCGGCGGCGACGCGATGAGCGGCCTCGCCGACGCGGTCGGCAAGCTCGAAGGTATCGAAGGCATCGCCGTGAGCCGCTTCACCGCGAGCGACGTGGTGCGCCACCCGATCGTGGGCCGGATCGTCGAGGCGTATGAGGGCAAGGGAGAGTAGCCGCGGCGCAGATGCCCTCTAACGGCCCGATTGCGTACATATCTGAATCAGAGCGGTAACCGATGCGGCGTGAGGGACTTCGCGACTTGAAATAGCTTGCGCATTAGATGAAAGTGAACGCTCACAGGGCTTTTGGCAGGCATTTGGGGGCAAGCGATGCAACAGGCGGAAGCGGTAGAGCAGCGTTGGCGGCCGCCGGCCTTCTGGCTGATCGTTGCCGCGCTAACGGCCTTTGTAGCATTCGGCACCAACCTGCTGGAGATCAATTACTCCAATATTTCGCATGACCGGGCGGGCACGTGGGGCATTAGCTATGTGTTCGAGAACCAGACGAACCAGGTCATGGTAGTGACTTCGGTCGAGGCCGGCTCGGCAGCCGCCGCGCGGGGCATCAGGCCAGGCGACCGACTGGTTTCAAATTACCACAACGGTCCCGGCAACGTGCCGCTGGTGGGCGAAAAGATCCGCCTGATCCGCCTGACCCCACCCCCGAGCAAGGATTTCACTCTCGTTGCAACACGGGCCGACCCCGCTCCGATGGCAGTGCCGGACCCGATCAACAGAGCCATCGACGATTCGGTGCGCGTCCTCATGCTACTGGGCGGAATTGTGATCCTTTGGCGCGGCTGGAACCGGCGCAGCTCCTTCCTGCTTGGCACAGCACTGATGGGGATGACGACGTTTCCAACCGGTTGGGTCGAGATGAGCCGGGGGGCCTACCACTTCTGGTACGTTGCTTCGAGTACAATGGGCGGCAGCATATCGTCATATATCCTGCTGGGCTTCGCGATGGCCTACATTAGGGAGATGGGCGTATCCGTCCCGCGCTGGCTGAAGGTAGCGATGCTCATCGGCCTTTCCGATCTGCTCCTCACATGGCTGTTCTTCACGGTGATCCCGGATCTCACACCTGCGTGGTTGCTGTCTCCTCTTGTCACGGCGATTCATAACTTCAGCGGGCCAATCGCATTCACGCTTAGCCTCCTGACTCTAATGTACGGCTGGAGGCACGGCACCGTGCAAAGCCGCCATCGGACCGCATTGCTTGTGCTGGCTGTCGGGATGCTCGTGATCGGCAATATGCTATTTTCTTTCAATAACCAATTGGTCCAGAGCCAAGCCAACCCGAGCTTCATCACCAACACTTCCAGTGCAACCCGCGCAATCGGCATCATGCTGTTCACCTATGCGATCCTGCGCCACCGGGTCATCGACATCGGCTTCACCGTCAACCGAACGCTGGTATACGGCAGCGTCAGCCTGATCCTGCTGGCGACCTTCGGCCTGCTCGAATGGGGCCTTCACCACCTGCTGGAGATCGAGGGCAAGGAAAGCAGCCCGCTGATCGACGCCGGCCTGGCCGTGTCGATCTTCCTCGCCTTCCATCCGGTGCGCGACTTCGTCGAGCATTATGTCGAGCGCTGGTTCTTCTCCAGCTGGCAGCAGGCGGAAATGCAGCTCAAGCGCTTTGTTACCAGCGCCGGGCATTTCAACAGCGCGCAGGTGCTGTGCGAAGCCTTTGTTCGAGAGCTGTCGCATTATACCGAAGGGGCCGAGGCGGCGCTCTACATGGGGCAATCAGACGGCGCCTATCAGCTGACCGCAGGTAGCCTTTCGGGTGCAGACGAGCAGTACGAGGACAATACCGCCTTTGCCCTGATGCGGTCCGAGCGCGAGCCGATCGAGCTGTTACATGGTGAGGTGGCGCTCCCGGGAGCTCTTGCCTTGCCAATGCTGGACCAGGGGGTGCTTATCGGTTTCGCTTTGCTTGCGGGGAAGCCTGACGGCTCGCACTTCCGCCCCGACGAACTGGAAAATCTGGAATGGGCCGCGCACCAGGTCGGGCTCGACCTGCAGGCACTCCACGCGCGCGAGCTCGAAAAAGAAAATGCCGAACTCAGGCGCGCGGTAACCTCTGTCTCGGAGGAGAGAGATCGATTGTTAGATCGCCTGTCTCTTCAAACCTGACAGGTGGGCTGGGATATCGCCTTTCCGCCCCATTGCGGACGTTATCCCTCAGCGACTTCTCGCCTCAAAACGGTCATCCCGACGCCCGCAAACTTTCCTACGTCGGCGCATCCGCACTATAGGGGCGCAATGACAATCGTCCCCTTCCCACCCACGTTCCCGCTCGAAACAATAGGCGCGCCCTCCAACGCGTTTTCTCCTTTAGGACCGTGTTCCATGTGTTCCATCCGTGCCCCAGCTGCGACGAACCGAGTGGATTGATGGAGCTCGAAATCGACATCGAAAGCTGGCCTGCGGGCGATTGGGACGCACTGGCCGAGCGTGCAGCGGGTGCTGCGGCGCAGGTAGAGCCCGCCCTCGCCAATCCGCGCCTCGCCACCAGCCTGCTGTTCACCAGCGACGCCGAAGTCCACGCGCTCAACCGCGAATGGCGCGGCAAGGACAAGCCGACCAACGTGCTCAGCTTCCCGATGCTGGAGCGGGCCGACCTCGTCCATCTCGACCCCCAAGGCCCGCCGGAAATGCTCGGCGACCTCGCCCTCGCCTTCGAGACTTGCGCGCGCGAAGCGGAGGAAAAGGGCATTTCGCTGGACGATCACGCCGCGCACCTGATCGTCCACGGGCTGCTCCACCTCGCCGGGCACGACCATGTCGACAGCGACGAACAGGCCGAAGCGATGGAGGCGCTGGAGACAAAGGCGCTTGCCATGATCGGCATCCGCAACCCATATGAGGATAGAGACCTGCAAGAGGGCAACGACTAGGGGCCATGTCCGATACCGATTCCCAACCGGGAGAAGCGGAAAGTAGCCGCGGGCTGTGGCCCGCGATCCGCAAGCTGTTCGACCTCGACGACAACGAGCGTTCGCTGCGCGAACAGCTCGAGGAAGCGATCGACGAGCACGACGCGGCGCACGGCGAAGAGGCAGGCGAAGCCTCTGCCACCGGAGACCTGTCGCAAGTCGAGCGGCAGATGCTGCGCAACCTGCTGCACTTTTCCGAACACGACGCCGACGATGTGGCGATCCCGCGCGGCGAAATCGTCGCGATCGATGCAGCGAGCAGCTGGAACGAGGTGGTTGCCGCTTTCGCCGAGCACGGCCATTCGCGGCTGCCGGTCTATCGCGATTCGCTCGATACCGTGATCGGGATGATCCACATCAAGGACGTGTTTCCCTACCTCGCGGAAAAGCGTGACCCGCCGCTCGACTGGACCACGCTGATGCGCCAGCCGCTGTTCGTGCCGCAAACGCGCAACGCGCTCGACGTGCTCGCCGACATGCGCCAGCAGCGTACCCACCTCGCGGTCGTGCTCGACGAATACTCGGGCACCGACGGGATCATCACGATCGAAGACCTCGTCGAGGAGATCGTCGGCGAGATCGAGGACGAGCACGACGACGAGCCCGAAGCGATGATCGTGCCGCTCGAAGGCGGGATATGGGACTGTGACGCCCGCGCCGAGCTCGACGATGTCGCCGAGACGATCGATCCGCGCCTCGCCGAGGTCGAGGAAGCGGTCGACACGCTGGGCGGGCTGACCTTCGTACTCGCCGAGCAGGTCCCGCCGGTCGGGACGATCGTCGAGCACCCCAGCGGGTGGCGGATCGAAGTCACCGACGGCGACGAAACCCATGTGAAGCGCCTGCGGTTGCATCCCCCGCCCAAGGAGGAAGATGCCGACGACTGACCGGCTTTTGTGACCGTATGCTGCGCTTGCTCACAATCATCTCGACAACAGGCTTGCCCACCCCCATCATCGCCCCGTGACCCGACGTCTTCCGCCCCTGCGTGCCCTCGAGGCCTTCCTGCGCGTCGTGCGCCTCGGTTCGGCGCGCGCTGCGGCGGCCGAGCTCAACCTCAGCCCGTCGGCGCTGTCGCGGCGGATCGGCACGCTGGAGGAGTTTGTCGGCAAGAAGCTGTTCACACGCGCGCACCAGGCGATGCAGCTGACCGACGATGGCAAGATGTTTTTCGATGCGGTCGCGCCGCATATCGAGGCGCTCGCTTCTGCGGTGGAGAACCAGTCCGACAACCTTGGCGTGATGCGCCTGCACCTGGGCGTGCTGCCGCTGTTCGGCGGGCAGCGGCTGTTCCCGCGCCTCGCCGAGCTGCGCAAGCTCCATCCCCGGCTGCACATCGATATCGATACCGGCCCGCACCTGCTCGACCGGGTGGGCGATACCCTCGATGCTGCGATCGTGCTGCTTGAGGAACCCGATCCTTCGCTCCACGCGGTTCGGCTCGACCACAACCGGGTCTATGCGATCGCGTCGGAAGACATCGCCGCAGAACTGGGCGGGAAGCCGGACGCAGAGAAGCTCTCGCGGCACACGTTCCTGATCCACAACGAATTGCCCGACAGCTTCAAGGCCTGGCGCGACGCTTTGGGGCTGAAGAATTTCGAGCCCGCGGCGGTGGATCACTACGATTCGGGCCAGTTGTTGCTCGAAGCGGCCGCGCAAGGTCTCGGCATCGCGATCATGCACGACGATCACTTCAAGCGCTCGGGCGACCGCCGCCTGGCGCGCCTGTTCGACGTCGACGTCGAGAGCCCGTATTCGTACTGGTTCGTGTGCCGCCCGCGCGACCTGGAGCAGCGGCCGGTGCGGCTATTCCATGACTGGCTGGTTGGCGCAGGGCTCTAGGCCGCCGCGCCCCAGCCGTAGTTTCGTCAGCTGGCGGTCGCCTTCACGATCTTGCCAGGTTCGCGCGGCGGTTCGCCCTTGGGCAGCGCGTCGATGTGTTCCATCCCGCTCTCGACCTGGCCCCATACGGTGTACTGCCGGTCGAGGAACCGGGCGTCGTCGAAGCAAATGAAGAACTGGCTGTTGGCGCTGTTCGGGTCCTGCGTGCGGGCCATCGAGCAAGTGCCTCGCACGTGCGGCTCTGCATTGAATTCCTGCGCGAGGTTGGGCTTGTCGCTACCGCTCATGCCGGTCCCGGTCGGATCACCGCCCTGCGCCATGAAACCGGGGATCACGCGGTGGAACACCACGCCGTCATAAAAGCCCTCGCTCGCCAGCTCGGCGATCCGCGCGACGTGGTTGGGGGCAAGGTCCGGGCGCAGCTTGATCACGACGTCGCCGCCTTCCCCGTTGCCGGTGTCGAGAGTGAAAGTGAGCTTTTCGGCGGCCATCTGGAACTCCTGCTGGTTGGTTCGCCGCCGATATAGGGCGCTGTGCGTCAATGTCACCCGCTGCTTGCGTTTCGCCCCCGCCTCCCTAGAGCAGGCGACATGGCGAGCGATGAACTCATCGACGAAGACCTGCGCGAAGACGCAGCGGGCGCGAGCGAGCGCCCCGACGAGGGCGGCAAGCCCGACGATCGCGTCGATGATGAGCGCCACGACGAGGAAAACCGCCTGAAGTCGGAATTTGTCCGCCGCGTAGTCGAGGCGCTCGATGCCGGCGACAAGGGCGAAGTCTACGACCTCGTCGAGCCGCTCCACCCGGCCGACGTTGCCGACCTGTTCGAGCTTGTCGGGCGCGAGGATCGCCCGGCTCTCGCCGAAGCGGTATCCGACCTGCTCTCGAGCGAAGTGATCTCCGAGCTGAACGATTACGTCCGCGAGGACATGATCGACGCGCTACCCGCCCACGCAGTGGCGGAAATCGCCGAACAGCTCGAAACCGACGACGCGGTGCAGCTGATCGAGGACCTCGATCCGCACGAACAGGCGGCAGTCCTGGCGGAAATGGAGCCGGAAGACCGCGCCGCGATCGAAAGCGCGCTGTCGTATCCGGAGGAAACCGCCGGTCGCCTGATGCAGCGCGAGTTCGTGGCAGTGCCCGAACACATCAGCGTGGGCGACCTGATCGATTATCTGCGCGACGAAGCGGGTGACCCTGACGCACTGCCAACAGATTTCTGGGAAGTGTTTGTAGTCGACCTGGCACACAAGCCGGTCGGCACTTGCCAGCTTAGCTGGGTGCTGCGGACGCCGCGCCATATCCGCCTGAGCGACGTGATGAAGCGCGACCAGACGCTGATCCCGGTGACGATGGACCAGGAAGAAGTCGCGCTGATGTTCCAGAAATACGCGCTGATCTCGGCCGCCGTGGTCGACGAGGCTGGGCGGCTGGTCGGTCAGATGACGGTCGACGACGTGGTGCACATTATCTCCGAAGAGGCTGGCGAGGACGCACTGTTGCTTTCGGGTGCCGGCGACGGCGACATCAACGAGCCGATCGCGCTGACCGTGCGCGCGCGGCTCAGTTGGCTGGTGATCAACCTCGGCACCGCAATACTCGCGTCGATGGTGGTCGGGCTGTTCCAGGGCGCAATCGCCAAGTTCGCGCTGCTTGCGGTGCTGATGCCGATCGTCTCGGGTATGGGCGGCAACGCCGGTACGCAGACGTTGGCAGTAACCGTCCGCGCGCTTGCTACCAACCAGCTGACCAGCGCCAACACGTGGCGCGCGATTGGTCGCGAGCTGACGATCGCATGCGCCAACGGGATCGCACTCGGCACGCTGATCGGGGGCGGCACGTTCCTGCTGTTCCACAACCCCCTGCTGGGCGCGGTGATCGGCTCCGCGATGGTAATCAACAACCTCACGGCAGGGATTGCCGGGATCGTGGTTCCGGTCACTCTGGAGCGGCTGCGCGTCGACCCGGCGGTGTCATCGGCGGTGTTCGTGACCACCGCGACCGACGTGATGGGTTTCTTCTCTTTCCTCGGGCTGGCGGTGCTGGTGGGCCTCGCCTGACGTTGCACTCGCCCGAGCAAGGGCTATGTGGCTATCCATGCCGCTTTCAATGACCAAGATCGCCTACCGCTCAGGCTCGCTTGAGAACCTGCGCGCGTGGGTCGAACGCGGCGATCGCGCGGAAATGACCACCCGCTACCTGCCCAAACGGCACGAAGAGATGATCGGCGGGTCGCTCTACTGGATCCTCGATCACACCATCAAGGCACGGAGCCCGATCAGCGAGTTCGAACAGCGACCTGACGGGCGCTGGACAATCTGGCTCGAGCCGAAGCTTATCCTCGTCTATCCGACACCCAAGCGCGCCCACCAGGGTTGGCGCTACCTTGCGGAAGAGAATGCCCCGCGCGATCTGGCCGAGGGCGAAGTGGTCGGCGACGCGATGCCTGGGCGGCTTGCCGGGAAGCTGAGCAAGCTGGGGCTGATTTGACCCCACGAGCCTTTTCGCTAGGCTGATCCTCAAACGGACGCGGTCGCGAAACCAATGGTTGGGGGAAGAGCGAACGCGCATGATGCACGAGGTTCGCAGCTCCCCAAAACTCGAGGGGGCTTTGCAATGAGCGCGGAATTCCAGATAGATGGCTTTGGCGGATCGATCCTGACGCCGGTCGACGAAGGCTATGAACAGGCCCGTGCGATCTGGAACGGGATGATCGAATCGAGACCAGCGGTGATCGCGCAATGCGGTTCTGCAGCCGATGTGGCGCTGGCCGTGAAAGCGGCGCGGGATGCCGGGATGCAAGCGGTCGCCCGCTGCGGTGGCCACTCGGTTTCCGGGGCTTCGCTCCCTGAAGGCGGCATGGTCATCGATCTTTCGTCGCTGGATTCGATCTCTGTCGATCCCGAAGCAAAGATCGCCCATGTCGGCGGAGGTGCCCTGCTGGGCGGGCTCGATGCAGCGACTCAGGAACACGGGCTGGCAGTGACGGCAGGGATCGAGCCGAGCACGGGCGTCGGCGGGCTGACGCTGGGCGGAGGGATCGGTTTCCTCGCGCGCAAGGCTGGTCTCACGATCGACAACCTGATCGGCGCGCAAGTCGTGCTGGCCGACGGCAAAATCGTCGAGGCGAGCACGGCCGAACACCCCGACCTGTTCTGGGCTCTGCGCGGCGGGGGCGGCCAGTTCGGGATCGTTACACGGTTCGATTTCCGTCTGCATTCGATCGGTACCGAAATCGTCACGGCATGGGCGTTCTACCCTCTCGAAAGCGCCCACAAGGTCATGCGCTATGTCCGCGAATTCATGCACGGTGCCTCGGACGATGTGACGCTGGTCCCGGTGTTCATGAAGATTCCTGCCGACGAGACTTTCCCGCCCGAATGGCATGGGCAGCCATGCGCCGCCGTGGTCGCGTGTCATGTCGGGAGCGAGGAAGTTGCGAGCGCAGAACTGCAGCCGCTGCTCGAACTTGGCGACATGATCACCGGGTTCATCGCCACGCAGCCCTATGTCGAATTCCAGCAATCCTTCGCAGGCGCATCACCCCACGGCGGGCGGTTCTATTGGAAATCGATCTTCGTCGACGACCTGAGCGACGAGCTGGTCGATGTGATGATCGACGGAGTACGGACGATACCAGGGGAATATTCTCTGGTCTTCATGGAATCGCTCGGCGGTGCGGTCGGCCGGGTTGGAGCGGAAGACACCGCGTTCGCCAATCGTGCGGCGCGCTACAATCTCGGCATTTCCGCTGGATGGGAAGATCCGGCGCTCGATGCCGAAGCGACCGCTGTCGCCCGCTCCTGCTACGAGAAGCTCAAACCATTTTCCGACGGGACGGTTTACCTCAACTACCTCGATCGCGACGAATTGGCGCGCACTAAGGCAGGCTTCGGGCCGAACTACGCTCGCTTGGCCAAGATCAAGGCCAAGTACGATCCGGGCAACCTGTTCGGCGGCGCGTTGGGCGGCGCAGGCTAGCTGCCGCCGCCGCCGCGACCAGCATTTGCACGGGCGATCACCGTGCGGACATCATACTCGTCGTCGCCTTCGTAGCGCGGCGCGAACTTGGCGAACGCCGCGTCGAGCGCGTCGATCCGTTCATGGACGGGGACAACGTTGTAGGCATGGCCGACCGAGAACCGTTCCCCCGCAAGCATTTGCGGCACCACGATCGACGCGAACCGGTCGGCATCCATGCCGTATTTCATCACCTGCTCCGGCCCGATGGCCGTGGCCACCCAACCGGGGATTAGCGTGCCGACACTGACATGGTCGGGCACGTCCTCGCGCAGGCTCTCGGTCATCCCCAGCACGGCGTGCTTGGCGGCGATGTAGGCTCCGGACTGCGGCACGGCGCAAAAGAACGCGTTTTCCGACGCGGTGTTGTAGATCGCCGAGGGATGATCCTGCGCCGCCATGCGCGGAGCGAACACCCGGCACCCCTCCCACACGCTCCAGAAGTTGACGTCGAAATGACGGCGGGCCACGTCGGGATCGACTTCCCACTGCTTGCCGCGCGGACCGCCAACTCCGGCGTTGTTGAGCAACAGGTCGACCCGCCCACGCCAACCGAACGCTACATCCGCCAGAGACTCGATCTGTTCGGGTTTTGTCACGTCAGTCGGCACAGCCAGCGCGGCATCGCCCAGCGCGGACGCCGCCTCATCGAGCCGCTCGCCCGGAAGGTCCGCGAGGACGACAGCCCCGCCCGCATCCACCAGATAGCGCGCGATCGCGAGCCCGATTCCGCTGGCCCCGCCGGTGATCACCGCGACCTTGCCCGAGAAATCAGCCATCGTTCCTGCGCTCCACAATCCGGCGCAGCACATTGGCGTAGGTCTCCGGCTCCTGCGCTCCGGGAACCAGGAACTTGCCGTCGATCACCATCGCCGGAACCCCGGTAACGTTCATGTCCCACGCATGGCGTTCTTCCGCACGCACCTCCTGCGCAAGACGCTCATCGTCGAGCGCGGCAGCAACTGCCTCCCGGTCGAACCCTTGTTCAGCAGCTACGTCGAGCAGCACATCGCGTTCGCCAATGCGGCGGCGCTGCTGGAAATGGGCGGCGAACAGCGCCAGCTTGAGCCGCGTCTGCGCCTCCGGACCTTCAGTCGCAAGCGCCCAGCGAAGGAGCTTGTGCGCATCAAAGGTGTTCCACAACATCGACGGCGGCGCCTCGCCTTCGCCGGTATAATCGAACGGGAAGCCTGCCGCCCGCGCACGCTCGGCCATCATGTCGGAAGCCTGCTTCGCCTGTTCCCCGGTGCGACCGTACTTGCGGGCGATATGCGCGCGGCTTTCCTCGCCCTGGGGCGGCATGTCCGGGTTGAGTTCGAACGGCAACCAGCTGACCTGCGCCTCAATCTCCCCCTCGAGCATCGCGAGGCCTTGCTGCAGGTTGCGGTAACCGATGATGCACCACGGGCACATCACATCGGACCAGATGGCGATCGGGACGATTTCGGTCATTGGGCAAGCCACCATGCTAGCAGGGTGTGAGCAATCGCGGTCGGCGGCGGCGGCAGGAATGCCGGATCGGCCCCTCCCGCCATCGCATGCGCCACTTCGTCGCGAGTGAACCAGCGCGCTTCGGAAAGCTCGGTTGTGTCGAGCTGGATATCCTCGCCATCGGCCATCGCGTGACAGCCCATCATAAGCTGGCTCGGGAACGGCCACGGCTGGCTGGCGACGTAGCGCACGCTGTGCGCGATCACGCCCGTCTCCTCGAGCACTTCACGCGCGACAGCTTCCTCGATCGTTTCTCCGGGTTCGACAAAGCCGGCCAGCGCCGAATAGCGGCCCTCGGGCCAGCCGAGCCCGCGCCCGAGCATCAGTTTTCCGTCGTGCTCGACCAGCATGATCGTCACCGGATCGGTGCGCGGGAAATGTTGCGCGCCGCACGACCCGCAATTGCGTTGCCAGCCGCCCTTGGCGAGCGCCGTCGGTTGCCCGCATTTGGCGCAAAAACGGTGCCGCGCATGCCAGTCGACCAGGCTGCGCGCACCGCCATACGTCGCCAGGTCCGGTGGCGAGAGCGCGCCGAGCAGGTTCCAGATGTCGCGGATCGCGTAAGCCGGCAGGTTGTCGCCTTCCAGCGGCACCGCAGCGAAACACGCCTTGCCATCGTCGAGGCCGAGGAACACCAGTTCCACTTCGGGAGCGGCATCTGCCAGCGTACCCCAGAGCAGACCGCCGTCGTCCGCAATCGCGGGAAGAAGCCCGTCGAGCCGCAACAGCCGCGCCTTCCAGTTCATCAAGCCCGCCAGCCGTTCCGGGTCGGCGCGAACCTGGTCGGCCCGGTCGAGCGGCGATCCGGCAAAGGCGACCGGCGGCGTCATGTCTTGCTCGTATCGTTGAGATCGTTTGCCACCGCAGCATGGAAATCGGAATAGATCGGATAGCTGTTGGATGGCATATATTGCGTCATCAGATTAGCACGAAGCCGATGGCGAAAATCGACAAATCCGACCGTACCTGCGGCGCCGGACCACCCAAACGTTCTAGCACTCGCCCCTAGTCCGACCCGACCGCCCGCGCCAAAACCCGAGCCTTCGATCCATGTGCCCTTAACGCTGGCACCGTCCGGGAGGAGATTGGAAGTCCCAACGCGCACCGCAAGTTCGCTCATCACTCGCCTTCCGCCGATCGTTCCGTAACCGAGCAGCATCTGAAGGAACCGGTCATAGTCACGCGCGGAACTGACCAACCCGGACCCGCCCATCGGATAGGGTGGCGGCTCCGCATAAACCGAGTCCGTCCCAGGGTCGCCCGCGATCAAAGTGCCATTGGCCACGAGGTAGTTGGTGGTCAGCCGCGAAACGTCATTCGATGGCACTTCGAAAAAGGTCGAGTGCATCCCGCATGGTTCAAAAATATGCTCTTCGAGGTAGCGGTCGAACGGCTGGCCGCTGGCGACTTCAATAACCCGCCCGAGCAGGTCGAGCCCGACCGAATACGACCAGTGGGTGCCTGGCTGGTATACCAGCGGCAGCTTTGCAAGCCGGTCGGCGAACGCCTTCAGGCTCGGTGCCTGGATATTGGTGCTCACTCCCGGAATGGGCAGCTTGGCAAGCTGCCCGGCAGCCAGCCCGTCGGCAATATAGGCGGAACGGATCGGTCCCTTCTGGATGATCGCATAGCCCAATCCCGCGGTGTGGGTCAGCAGGTTGCGGATCGTGATCGGGCGCGTGGCCGGTTCGACGTCGGTCAATGAACCGTCGTAGGTCTTCTGGACCGTCATCGACTTGTAGGCGGGCAGAATGTCATAGACTGGCTGGTCGAGCCCGAGCTTGCCCGCATCGATCAGCTGCATCGCCGCCATTCCGGTGATCGGCTTGGTCATCGAATAGATGCGATAGAGGCTGTCCGGCCCCGCAGGCGCGCTCGCACCGAAAGCCAGAGTACCGCGCGAGAGGAAATCGGGAGTCTGCTGGCTCCAACCCAGGGCCGCGACCATATTCGCGACCTCTTTCTTGTCGACATAGTTCCGCTCGAGCTGCGCCACATTCGTCCAGGGATCCAGGTCCGCCGCAAAGGCGAAACGCCCCAACGGAACTGTCGCAGCGGCTGCACCAATGCCAGCAAGCGCACCCGTTCGCAGCAGGGTCCGGCGCGAAACCTGCATCACTTCAAACTCGCGGAATGCCATCGACCCTCAGCTCCAGTTCGGTTCTTCTTCGCAACGCGATGTGCGGCATCGACCGGCGCGGGTCAACGGGACTTGCGTCGAGCCGGTGCGTTACCCATATAACACACATGCTGAACCTCATATCGATTCTCATCGGCCTCGTCGCGCTTATCCTGGCGATCCCTTCGACTATCCCGCTGCTTGGCTGGGGCAACTGGCTGGTCCTGCCGATCGCCGTGCTCGGCGCTGGCATTGGCGCACTGTCGAGCAGCGACAAGGGGCGCAACTTCTGCCTCGTGGTGCTGGCGATCGCAGTTGTCCGCCTGTCGCTCGGCGGCGGGATTTTCTAGGCCTGCGCGCGCTGCGCCGCCTTGGCGAACACTGTCGGGAGGCCGGCGGAATCGATTTCGTCGAGCGGCCACCATTCACCGTCGCCCGCCATTTGCGGTTCCGCTGCGCGAAACACCTGCACCTCCAAATCGAGGTCGAAGTGCGTGAACGAATGCCGCACTGTACCGGCGCGTTCCCAATCCCCCGCTAGCGGCGGCTTTCGCGAGCCGTCTACCCGAGCGGACCAGCCATCGTCAGGCAGCGCGCGCATCCCGCCGAGCATCCCCTTGGCAGGTCGACACACGAGCCACACTGCGCCCTCCCGTTCGATCCACCACGCTGTACCGGTGCGTTGCGGTTTGGCTTTCTTCGGCGCCTTGACCGGATAGCGTGCCGGATCGCCTCCCGCGCGCGCATCGCAGTCTTCGGCGAGCGGACAGAGCAAGCAGCGCGGTTCGCGCGGCGTGCAGATCGTTGCACCGAGGTCCATCATCGCCTGCGCGAAATCGCCGGCCCGCGCGTGCGGTGTGATCGCGTCGGCCTTCTCGCGGATCGCCTTGCGCACCCCGGGCAGCGGATAGCCAAGCGCAAACAGCCGCGAAACCACCCGTTCGACATTGGCATCGACCACGACCGCCCGCTGCCCGAAGGCGATCGCCGCCACAGCTGCGGCGATATAGGCCCCCACGCCGGGAAGCTCGCGCAGAGCCTCCTCAGTATCGGGAAACGCTTCCCGCTCGGCGATTATCCTCGCTGTCGCCACCAGGTTGCGCGCCCGCGAATAGTATCCCAGCCCCGCCCACGCAGCCATCACGTCCGCCTCGGGCGCAGCGGCCAACGCTTCGACGCTCGGCCAGCGGCGCGTGAATTCCGCGAAATACGGAGCCACAGCAGCCGTCGTGGTCTGCTGCAACATCACTTCGGACAACCACACGCGATATGGTTCGGGAGGCGGCGCTCCCGGTGGGCTGCGCCACGGCAACGCCCGCGCATTCCTGTCGTACCAGTCGAGCAGATCGGGGGAGATGGTTTGCGCGCTGGCAGTCATGCCCGCGCTATGGCATGGCCGCAGCGACGATGGAACGCGACGATAAACCGAAATCGGGCAAAGCGGGGTCGCGCCGGTACGAACGACCCCGCGGCGGACCGGCGAAGGCGATTTCCGACCTTACGCCGCAGGTCGGGCGGGCGGCATTTCGCCGGTTCGGGTTCATCCAGTCGAGCATCGTCACGCGCTGGCCCGAGATCGTCGGCGCCACTCATGCAAAGGTCTGCTCGCCCGAAGCGATCCGTTTTCCGCCCGGCGAGAAGGCCGACGGGATCCTGCAACTGGTCGTCACCCCTGCGCACGCACCGTTGATCCAGCATGTGATCCCGGAAATCATCGAGCGGGTGAACCGTTTTTTCGGATACAAGGCGGTGGCCCGGATCAAGCTGCGGCAAGGAGCGGTTAATCCACCGCGTGCAGAAGAACGACCCAAGGCGCCGCCGTCGCTCAAGCCGATCCCGATGGAACTGGGCGAAAGCCTGCGCGACATCGGCGATCCGGAGCTGCGAACAGTGCTCGAATCGCTGGCGCGGACAATTGCGGCGCAGGAGGACGAATGAAATTGCCCCGTTTGGCCAAGCTGGCCGCCGTGACGCTTGCCGCCGCCTTTGCCATTGCCGCAACCGGCAACTGGAACACCGTCGTGACGGTGACTCCCGAGGGTGCCCATGCGATCGGCAATCCCGACGCCAAGCTCAAGCTCGACGAGTACGTCAGCTACACCTGCCCGCACTGCGCGCACTTCGCCCGAGACGGCGAAGGTGCGCTCGATCTCGCCTATATCGGCTCGGGCAAGGTGCAGGTGACGATTCACAGCTTCATCCGCGACCCGATCGACCTGACTGCCGCGATGCTCGCCGCCTGCGGACCGAGGGACAAATTCATGCGCAACCACATGATGTTCATGCTCGAGCAGGACAAATGGCTGCCCAAGGCGATCAATGCCACCAAGGCGCAGCAGAACCGCTGGTTTTCGGGCGACTATGCTGCGCGCCGGAGGGCGATTGCCAGCGACATGGGGTTCTACGACATGATGGATTCACGCGGTTACACCCCTGCACAGGTCGATCGCTGCCTGTCCGACGATGTGCTAGCGAAGAAGCTGACCGATCAAACCCAGGCCGCCGAAGACAAATTGGGCATTCCTGGAACGCCGGGCTTCGTGCTCGACGGCCTCCTGCTGACGGGGACCTTCACCTGGGAGACACTCCAGCCGCAGCTCGACGCACGCCTTTAGGATTTTCGTCCCTGAAATGCTTTCTCCGGTCCCGTCCGCAACTGTGGATACCCGGAGGCGGCAATTTCGCAGTCCCGCACGGCTGGTTTAGCCTGGCCCACCCGCAGATTCGCGAGAGTACCTGTATGATTCTGACTTCACTTCGCCGCCCCGCCCTGACGCTTGCTGCCGCCTCACTAGCCCTGGCGGTCGCTGGATGCGGAAAGAAGGACGATACGACCGCTGCCACCACGCCGTCGAGCGCGAGCGCGATCGCTCCGATCGCTCCGCCGGCCGGGCAGCAATGGTCGGACACCGTGGCCGAAACCGCGCAGGGCGGTTACGTAATCGGCAATCCGAACGCGCCGATCAAGCTGGTCGAATACGGCTCGCTGTCGTGCCCGCACTGCGCACGACTGGCTCAGGAAGGCGACGATCCGTTGCTCCACAAATACGTCGATAGCGGTCGGGTCAGCTGGGAATTCCGCAGTTTCGCGATCCACCCGCAGGACATTCCATTGACCGTTCTGGCAGAATGCGGCGGCAAGGACCGGTTCTTCCCGCTGATGCTGCAGATCTACGCCAACTTCGACAAGATGAACGAAGTGCTCAACGACAAGGCCGCGCTAGACCGGGCACAGGCGGCGGGCAGCCTGCCGCCCAAACAGCGGTTTGTCGCGATCTCCCAGGCGCTCGGCTACACCGACTTCTTCGCCAAGCGCGGTCTCTCGGTCGACCAGGCCAATTCGTGCCTCGCCGACACCGACCGCGCGCAGAAGGTTGCCGACAATTCGAACAAGTACAGCAGCGACGGAGTCAATTCGACACCGACGCTGCTGATCAATGGCGCAAATCTCGAGCTGACCGTCGGCGCGGAACCATGGACCGAACTGGAAGCGGCGCTGCAACGCGCCGGCGCCCGGTAACGGCGCGTCTGAAGGGGGGATAACGCGGCGATGCAGTTCAGGCGGCTCAAGCTCAGTGGTTTCAAGAGCTTTGTCGAGCCGTCGGAGCTGCGTATCGAGCCGGGCCTGACCGGGGTTGTCGGCCCCAACGGTTGCGGCAAGTCCAACTTGCTCGAAGCCATCCGCTGGGTGATGGGCGAAAATTCGCCCAAATCTTTGCGTTCGGGCGGGATGGACGACGTCATCTTCGCCGGGACTGCGCAACGTCCGCCCCGTGATTTCGCCGAAGTCGTACTCGATGCGCTCGATGACAAAGGCGAGGAACTCGAGGTTGTCCGCCGGATCGAACGCGGCGCGGGCAGTGCCTACCGCGTCAACGGACGCGATGTGCGCGCGAAAGACGTTTCGCTTACCTTCGCCGACGCGGCTACCGGCGCGCACAGCCCGGCGCTAGTAAGCCAGGGCAAGATCGCGCAGGTCATCGCCGCCAAGCCGACCGAACGGCGGATGATGCTTGAAGAAGCAGCCGGCATCGCTGGGCTTCACGTCCGCCGCCGCGATGCCGAGAGCAAGCTGCGCCAAACCGAAGCCAACCTCGCCCGGCTCGAAGACTTGTTGGCGGGGCTCGATAGCCAAATCGCTTCGCTGCGCCGCCAGGCCAAGCAGGCCGAACGCTACAAGCTGCTCTCGGACCAGATTCGCGTCGCCGAGGGGCGGCTGCTGTTTGCCCGCTGGCGCGACGCTGCCGCTGCCGCCGAAGTCGCCCGCAAGGAAGCACAAGGAGCCAACGACAGGGTTGCCACCGCGCAGGACGGGGTTACCGCCGCACAAAGGGCCCAGGCAGCAGCAGCCGGTGTGCTGGCAGAAGTGCGCGATGAACTCGCCGACCGGCGCGACGATGCCAGCGCGCACGGACACCGGATGGCAGCGCTGACCGGCCAGCTCGAAGCCGCCGAACAGCGCCTTGCCGATCTCGACCGGCAGAAGGCCCAGCTCGAGGCCGATCGCGGCGATGCCGACCGGCTGACCAGCGATGCCGCGGAAGCGCTCGCACGGTTGGAGAAGGAGCTGGCCGAAAGCGAGGCGAAACTCGCCGTCGACCAGGAACGTCGCCCGGCGCTTGCCGCAAGGCTGGAAGATACCGACCGCGCCGCGCGCGCTGCCGAACTGGCGCTTGCCAACGCGACCGCGCAACACGCCGGGGTCGAAGCCGAGTGGCGGGTGGCCGAAGCCGAAGTGGCTCAGGCGGAAAGCCGTCTCGCGCGCCTCGACAGCGAAGCGCGGCGACAGGTGGAAATGCGTGCCTCGCTCACCGCGTCGGGCGATCCCGCCGCATCGGTGGAAGCCGCACAGCGCGCGTCTACCGAAGCGAGCGAGCGGCTCGAGAGCCTCAGGGAAGCGCTCGATACCAAGCGCTCCCGCAAGGAAGCGCTACAGGCCGCTCGCGACGAGGCCGCAAACGCTTTATCTTCCGCGCGCGCCGAACTCGCCGGACTGGAACGCGAACACACTGCACTCGAACGCGACCGGCAAGCCCGCGCGAAGCAGGCGGCGAACCGTCAGGGCCTACCCGCCGCGCTCGACAAAGTTCGCGCAGAGGCAGGCTATGAACGCGCACTCGCCGCCGTGCTGGGGCGCGATGCGAGGGCTCCGCTCGGCGCTCCCTCGAACGATGCCGAAGGCCGCTACTGGACCGGTTCCGACGCGCCGCCGCCGGTTGCGGGCAGCCTTGCAGCACACGTCACCGATTGCCCCCCGCAACTCGCAGCCCGACTGGCGCTGGTCCATTTTGCCGAGAGCGACGACGGTCGTGCGCTCGATCCGGGCGAATGGCTCGTCACACGCAACGGTGCGTTGCGCAGGTGGGACGGATTCGTCGCGCGCGGCGAAGGGGCGGCGGAGGCAGCGCGCCTCGAAGCCGAAAACCGACTGGTCGAGCTGTCCGCCCAGCTGTCGCCTCGCCGTGAAGCCGCGGCGGAGGCGGAGAAGGCGCACGCTACCGCGCAAGACGAACTCGCCGCGCTCCAGCGTGAACTGGTCGCCGACGAGCGTTCAATGCAGGATGCCGCCGAGGCGGAACGCCACGCGCTGCGTGCGCTCGACCAGGCAGAAGCGGCATGCGAACGCCACGCAGCGCGGCTCAGCGAGCTCGAAGCCGCCGCGACTGACCTTGCCGAACAGCGCGAAACCGCCGCAGCAGAACTCGCCACCGCGCAAGACAAGCGCGCCGCGCTCCCTTCGCCCGATGTCGGACGGGCAGCGCGCGATGCGGCGCAAGCCAAGAGCGAGGCCGCGCGCGAGACCCTGCAAGCGGCTACGGCGGAGCTCGCCGCTCACGATCAGGCGCTGGCAGTCGCGCGCGAACGCACCGCCGCGCAGCGCAGCGATATCGCCAGCTGGAAAGCGCGTTCGGGCGATGCCGCCCGCCGACTGAGCGAAATGGCACGCCGGTTTGAAGAGATCGAAGAAGAGCGCGCGGTCGTTGCTGCCAAGCCCGAAGGGTTGATGCGCGAGATCGAACAAGGCGATACCGTTCGCGCGCGGCTGACCGAAGACCTTGCCGAAGCCGAACAGGCGGTCGCGAAAGCGAACGAGACCGCGCAAGCCGCTGATCGTGCGCTGGCCGACGCGACCGAAGCGCTTGCCGCCGCCCGTGAAGGCCGCGCCGGGCTCGCCGCCCGGGCCGAGAACGAAGAGCAACGCCGCGAGGAAATGGCGCGCGTTTCCGGCGAACGGTTCCAGTGCCCACCGCAACTGCTTGGCGAACGGCTCGGGTTCGATGACGAAACGGTCAAGCAGTCGCCCGTCGAATCCGAAGAACTCGACCGGATGATCGCCAGCCGCGAACGGATCGGGCCGGTCAATCTCGTCGCCGCGGAGGAGCTCGAACGGATTGAGGCCGAACATGGTGCCAGTGCCGAAGAGCAAGCCGAACTGACCGAAGCAGTCGCTCGCCTGCGCGGATCGATCGGCAGCCTCAATCGCGAAGGGCGCGAGCGGCTGCGTGCCGCGTTCGAGGAAGTGAACACCCACTTCCGCCGCCTGTTCACCCGCCTGTTCGAAGGCGGCGAAGCCCACCTCGCGCTGATCGACAGCGACGATCCACTCGAAGCCGGCCTCGAAATCTTCGCACAACCGCCTGGCAAGCGCCTGCAATCGCTCACTTTGCTCTCGGGCGGCGAACAGGCCCTGACGGCAACTGCGCTGATCTTCGCGCTGTTCCTGACCAACCCCGCGCCGATCTGCGTGCTCGACGAAGTCGACGCGCCGCTCGACGATGCCAACATCGATCGCTTCTGCGACCTGCTCGATTCGATGGTTGCCGAGACCCAGACCCGCTACCTGATCGTGACACATAACGCAGTGACGATGAGCCGGATGCACCGGTTGTTCGGAGTAACGATGGTCGAGAAGGGTATCAGCCGCCTGGTCAGCGTCGATCTCGGGCAAGCCGAACTGATGGCCGCCGAATAGGCCCTGAAGCTACTCCCCGCTGAGGAACGCGATCAGCGCCTTGACCTTCTTCTGCCGCCACTGCGGCGTCGGTGCGACCAGCCAGTAGGCACGTCGCCCCTGGTCCGGGCCTTCGAGTACTTCCAATCGACCCGCTTCAATCGCCTCCTCGACCAGCAGGAATGGCAGCATCGCCTTGCCCAGCCCCGCAGTCGCGCTCGACAGCGCCTGGCCGGCATTGCCCGCCTGCACCTTGGCATCTGCCCCATCGGGAAGCGGCGCGCCGGGCCAGTCGATCCATTCGTCGGGCGCGCCGGGAGCAGCTACGATCACGCGCCGCGCCGGTGCCAGTTCGATCCCTTCGAGATCGCCCGGCCCGTCGACCAGCCGGATCGCGAAATCGAGGTTGGTCTCGGTGAAATCGGCGTTTTCGTCCGCGATCAGCTGGAAGCGAACGCCTTCGTTCTGCGCTCGATACGAAGCCAGGCGCGGAGCGAGCCACGTCGCATAGAATTCGCGCGGACAGGCAATCGTGAACCGATCGCTCGCTTGCCCCGCCTGCATCGCCTGGACCGATTCCTCGAATTTGAGGAACCCTTCGCGCAGGGCATCAAGCCCTGCACCGCCCTCGTCCGTTAGCTCCAGGCCCTTGCTCGTCCGGCGGAATAGAACCGTGCCGAGATGGTCTTCGAGCGCACGAATCTGTT
This sequence comes from Tsuneonella mangrovi, assembly GCF_002269345.1. Classification (NCBI taxonomy): domain Bacteria; kingdom Pseudomonadati; phylum Pseudomonadota; class Alphaproteobacteria; order Sphingomonadales; family Erythrobacteraceae; genus Tsuneonella; species Tsuneonella mangrovi. The sequence goes on along the minus strand of NZ_CP022889.1, from coordinate 2,523,374 downwards.
GACCGACGGCAGCCGGGGTCACCGCCAATTCGTCCGCCGCACGGGTAAACGAAAGGTGACGCGCAGCGGCATCGAATACGCGCAAGGCGTTCAAGGGCAAATGGGTGCGCTTCATGGTCGGAAGAGGCCCGATAGCCAATCGCGCCCATTCCGGCAATCTCAACGGTGCGCTTGGAGGTTGCGTTAAGCGTAACGCAGTTGCAACATGATCCGCGCAGACCCTGATTTCCAACCCTTTGCGAAACCCCCATGGACGGCCCGGCCGACACACCCTTGCAATCAGCGCCGTTCGATGAGGCTCATTCGGTCGACGAGGTGGACCCTGCTACGCGATACTTCAATCGGGAGCTGAGCTGGCTCGAATTCAATCGCCGTGTGCTCGCCGAAGCGCGCAATCCCGATTACCCGCTGCTCGAACGCTTGCGGTTCCTCTCGATCTCCGGGTCCAACCTCGACGAATTCATGATGATTCGCGTTGCCGGGCTCGAGGGACAAGCGCGGCGCGGCATCACAAAAACCTCGATCGACGGCAAGACACCGCTTCAGCAGCTCGCTGCGATCCGCGAAGTCGTGCTTGAGCTGGAAGCCGGCCAGCAAGCCGCGCTCGCCGACCTGCGCCCGCGCCTCGCCGCGCAAGGTATCCGAATTGCCGATGAAGCACGCATCGCGGCGAGCCAGATCAAATGGCTGCGCGAGTGGTTCGCAGACCACCTGCTGCCGGTGCTGACCCCGCAGGCGATCGACCCCGCGCACCCGTTCCCGTTCGTTGCCAATCTCGGGATCGGGGTGATTTTCCACCTCACGCGCAAGTCCGATGGCGAAGGCCTGGTCGAGATGGTGCTGATACCGGCGGGCGTACCCCGGTTCGTCCGCTTGCCGGGCGAAGACGAGGCAACCTGGGTGGCGGTCGAAAGCCTGGTGTGTCGCTTTGCAACGTTGCTGTTCCCCGGGTTCGATATCGTCGGCGACGGGGTGTTCCGGGTGATCCGCGATTCGGACATCGAGATCGAGGAAGAGGCCGAAGACCTCGTCCGATACTTCCGCACTGCGATCCAGCGACGGCGACGCGGGCGCGTGGTGCTGCTTGAGCTCGACCAGCAATGCGATGCGGAGGCCGAGGCCCTGCTGCGCGAGCAACTGGCGGCCGACGGAGCGATGGTCATCAAGACCGACGGGATGCTCGGCTTGCGCGGCCTCGACCAAGTGGTCGAGGAAGACCGGCCGGACCTCAAGTTTGCGGCCTTCAGCCCTCGCTATCCCGAGCGGATTCTCGAGCATGACGGCGATTGCTTCGCCGCGATCCGCGAGAAGGACATCATCATCCAGCACCCCTACGAGAGTTTCGAGGTGGTGGTCGATTTTCTGCGCCAGGCCGCACGCGATCCGGCGGTCGTGTCGATCAAGCAAACGCTCTACCGTGCGGGCAACCAGAGCCCGGTGATCAACGCGCTGATCGCAGCGGCGGAAAACGGCAAGTCGGTTACTGCGGTAGTCGAACTCAAGGCGCGTTTCGACGAGGAACAGAACCTCAAGTGGGCCGCCGAACTCGAGCGCGCGGGCGTGCAGGTGATCTATGGCTTCACCGAATGGAAGACCCACGCCAAAGTATCGATGGTGGTGCGCCGCGAAGACGACGGAATCCGCACGTACTGCCATTTCGGGACCGGCAACTATCACCCGGTGACTGCCAACATCTACACCGACCTTTCGTATTTTACCGCCGATCCCAAGCTCGCGCGCGATGCAGGCAAGCTGTTCAACTTCGTCACCGGCTATGTCGAACCGCGCAAGACCGAAGCGCTGGCAATTTCGCCGATCGACATGCGTGAAACGCTCTACGAAGCGATCGACAAGGAAATCGCCAACGCGCAAGCAGGTCGCCCGAGCGGGATCTGGGCAAAGCTCAATGCGATTACCGAGAAGGGTGTGATCGACCGGCTCTACGCCGCCAGCCAGGCCGGGGTGGAGATCGAGCTGGTTGTGCGCGGCATCTGCTGCCTCAAACCAGGTGTGCCGGGCCTGTCGGAAAACATCCATGTGAAATCGATCATCGGGCGATTTCTCGAACACTCGCGCATCTGGGCATTTGCCAACGGCTATGGCCTTCCGAGCACGCGCGCGAAGGTGTGGATTTCTTCCGCCGACGCGATGAGTCGCAACCTCAATCGCCGCGTCGAAGCGATGGTTCCGCTGCGCAATCGCACGGTTCACAGCCAGGTGCTCGACCAGGTGCTGCTTGCCAACCTGCTCGACACCGAGCGTAGCTGGACTCTCGATGCTTCGGGCGATTACACGCGAGTGGCGAGCCGCGGCGACGAAGGATTCAACTTGCACCACTATTTCATGCGCAATCCGTCGCTTTCCGGACGTGGTGGAGCGGGCATCGGCTCGGTACCCAAGCTCAGCCTGCGCCGGGGTGGCGGGTGAGCAGGAAGCGCCGCGACCGCGAACGCGCGCAAATACGCGCGGTCATCGATATCGGTTCGAACACCGTCCGACTGGTGATTTACGGCGCTCCGCCGCGCGTCCCGGTCGTGCTTCACAACGAAAAGGTAACCGCAAGGCTCGGCCGCGATATCGGCGAGACCGGCGCGATGCCCGCCAAGTCGATGGACCAGGCGCTGGCAGCACTCGAGCGGTTTCGCCTGCTGCTCGACGACCGCGGAGTGACCGACGTCCAGACGGTTGCGACCGCGGCAGTGCGCGATGCCAGCAACGGCAGCGATTTCCTCAAGAAGGTTGCAGCGATCGGGCTCGAACCACGCCTGTTATCGGGAGAGGAAGAGGCGCGCATTTCGGCCAACGGCGTGATCGGGGCATTTCCCGGAGCGCATGGCGTCGTCGCCGACCTCGGCGGCGGTAGTCTCGAACTGATCTCGATCGAGGGCGACAAGAGCCACCACGGCGTGAGCCTGCCGTTCGGAACCTTGCGCCTGCCAGATCTGCGCGCAAAGGGGCCAGACGCGTTCAAACGCGCGGTTGGCCAGGCACTGAAGAAAGCCGACTGGGCAACCGAGCACGAAGGGCCGCTCTATTGCGTCGGCGGGACTTGGCGAGCCTTTGCGGCCTACGCGATGCGAACTGCGCGCATCCCACTGACCGACCCGCACGGCTTTTCGCTGCCCGCAGACGAGGCCATGCTGCTGGCCAAGAAAGTTTCACGCACTGCACCGGACAAGCTTGCCGCGATCCCGGGGATAGCTTCGACGCGCGCTGCCGCGCTGCCCGACGCAGCTGCCTTGCTCAAGATCATGCTGGCAACGCTCAAGCCCGACGGGCTGGTATTCTCCAGCTGGGGCTTACGCGAGGGCCTGCTGTTCGACACCCTGTCCGATGTCGAGCGAGAAAAGGACCCGTTGATCGCCGGGGCAATCGCTTTTGCCGATCCGCGCGAGGGAACGATAACCGAGGCGGCGAGGATCGCTGCATGGACCGCCCCGCTGGCCAACGGCAACGGCAAGGGAAGCGAACGGTTGAGGCTCACCGCAGCGATGTTGGCACTGGCGCTGGCACGGCTCGAACCCAATCGCCGGCAAGACCAAGCCCGAGAATGGGCACTCGACAAGCGCTGGGTCGGGGTCGATCCGGCAGGACGGGCGATGCTCGCCGCCGCACTGCTCGGCAGCTGCGGGCGCAAGGACTATCCCGACGACTTGTTGAGCCTCGCGAGCGAAACTGAACTGCGCGAAGCACTCGGCTGGGGCATCGCCATCCGGCTGGCCCGGCGGATGGATATCGGCAACGCAAGTTCAGCGCTCGGCAGTTCGGTAGAACGGGGCAAGAAGGGAATCGCGCTCACCGTCACGCCCGAGCGGGCCCCGATTGCCGGCGAAGCGGTGCGCAAGGACCTGGCACTGCTCGGCAGCTGGTTCGATTGTCCGACGAAGCTGGAAATCAGCGAGCGTATGCCCGGCTGAGAGGTCAGCCCGCTGTCGCGGGGGCTGCAAGCGGGAAGAACGGAATGCGCACTTCGAGCGGTTCGCCGCCTTCACGGTGGAAGGTGTAGAATCCTTCCATCGATCCATGCGGAGTGGTTAGCGGGCAGCCCGACACATAGTCGTGGCTCTGGCCCGGTTCGAGAACCGGCTTTTCCCCAACCACGCCCTCACCGTCGACGATGTTGACCATCCCGCGCGCGTCGGTGATCCGCCAATGCCGCGAAATCAGCTGCACCCGCTCGTGCCGATGGTTCTCGATCCGGATATGATAGACCCAGAACCACTTACCGTCTTGCGGGCGGGATTGCTCGGGAAGGAAGTTGACGGCGACCCTGACGGCGATGCCATCGGTGTTTGCGGCGTGCTGGAACAGCTGTTTCATTGCAAGCGTTAACCTAGCGAGCGGACGGCGCGGGCGCAATCCGCGATCCCGGTCGTTTGCCGGATGGTCGGGATCAAAGTCCGGCGGCAGTCAGTGCCCGGTCGAGGTCTTCCTTGACGTCCTCGATATCCTCGAGGCCGACGTTGATCCGCAGCAAACCCTCTGTCACGCCCATCTCTGCACGGGCCTCTTCGGTCATACTGGCATGGGTCGTGCTGGCCGGGTGACACATCAGGCTGCGCGAATCGCCGATATTGTTCGAAATATCCACCAGCTCGAGCGCATCGAGCAAGGCGAAGGCCTGCGCCCGTCCACCGGGCACCTCGAACGCAAAAATCGGACCGGCCGCGGTCATCTGCTGCATCGCCAAGTCATGGCGTGGATGGCTTGGCAGTCCGGGGTGGCGCATTCCCGCAACCCGCGGCTCGATGAAACGGCCCAATTCGAGAGCATTCTCGCTCTGGCGCATCGCGCGAAGCTCGAGCGTCTCGAGACCCTTGAGCACCACCCAAGCGCTGAACGGCGACAGGTTCGGCCCGGTGTTGCGTTGGAACGGCAGCAGCACCTCGTCAATCCACTGCTGCGAGCCGCATACCGCCCCGGCGAGGACACGTCCCTGCCCATCCATCATCTTTGTCGCGCTGTAAGCGACAACGTCGGCACCGAAATCGAGCGGTCGCTGGAGCGCGCTTGTCGCAAACGCGTTGTCGACCACGGTGACGATCCCGTGCGAACGCGCGAGATCGCAGACGTGCTGCAGGTTGACCACGTCGAGCGTCGGGTTCGCAGGGGTCTCGAAGAAAAACACCTTGGTGTTCGGCCGGATCGCCTGCTCCCACTCATCATCGACCGCGCTGTCGATCACGGTAGCTTCGATCCCGAAACGCGGCAGCAGGCTATCGACCAGCCAGCGGCACGATCCGAACGCAGCGCGCGCGGCAACGATATGGTCACCTGTCGAAAGCTGGCACAGCAGGGCAGCCGTCATCGCCGCCATCCCGCTGGCCTGCGCACGGCACGCTTCAGCCCCCTCCATCAGCGCGATCCGCTCTTCCAGCATCGCCACGGTCGGGTTCTGAAGCCGTGAATAGGTCATTCCGTCGGCTTCGCCGGCGAAGCGCGCGGCGACGGTCGCAGCATCGTCGTAGGTATACCCGCTGGTCAGGAACAACGACTCGCTGGTCTCGCCGTGCTCGCTACGCCAGGTTCCGCCGCGAACCGCGCGCGTCGCCGGGCGCCAGCGGGAGGTTATCGAACGGTCGGTCCCGGTAGTCTTCTTCATAGCGGACCAGCGCATTGCGCAGCCAGGCAGTTCGCGCAATCAAAAAGGACTTTGCATCGGCAAAGCTCAAGCGGGATGATACGCGAATTTACACCTTGCACACGCAAACGGGGCCCCGAGAGGGACCCCGTTCGAGTGATCAATATCGGCGGTCCTGACGGACCGGCGCAACTACGGGCTGGTCGGCTGGCTGCTACCGGCCGTCGCAATGACGATAGCGCCGATCGCGATTGCCAAAGCAACGCCCAGAGCAACCGTAGGCGTACCAGCCATCTTGTTGCTGGCCTTGGCCGGAGCCGAAGCGCGTGAAGTGTCGGCAGCCTGTGCGGCGACAGGGACCATGGCGAGCGCTGCGGCGGCAGACGCGAGGCCAAGCTTACGAATGATCATGCAAAATTCCCCTTTCGAATTGGCTTCGTACAAAATGCCCTTCCGGTAAACAATGCACGAATCACAATAATGTTTCCAATTGGCCGTAGTATATCGCGAATTGGGGCGCAACCACGCACCCTCCGCTTGTCGCGCGAACCAGCCAACCTGTCGCAATCACGCAACGATTTGCCGCCTAAGGGCTGGCAGGATCGAGATTGTTGCTTGTCGCAAGCACGATCGCTCCAGCGGTGACCGCGATCGTAAGGAAGACAAGCATCATCGAATTGTTGCCGAGCAGCTTGGTCGGCTTCGGGGCCGGAGCGCTGGCGCGTTGCGGCGAAGCCGCCTGTGCCGAAATGGGAGCTACCACCAGCGTCATCGCAGCAGTCGCAAGGGCCAGTTTGCGGAAATTCATGCAGTTGTTCCCTCAGGTCATGGTCGGGCGGCGTCTTGCCACCCACCGGAGCTGTGGCTTGCGGTATGCGAACTGCCCGGCCATCGCAACCACCGAAAATGGCTGCATCAATCGCGCTGTCGCATTCCCGCCACATCTTGCGCGTTTTGTCGCTCGAACGTAATGGCCGCGCCGATGAACCATCCGCCACCGCAGCCCCGCGATCCGATCGCCTGGTGCGTGGCCATGACTGCGGCGTTCCTCGGGTTATGCCTCGTCCGACTGACGGTGCCGAGCACGACCTACTTCGACGAAATCCACTACCTGCCCGCTGCACGCGAGCTGCTTGCGATGCACAAATGGATCAATCGCGAGCACCCGATGTTCGGCAAGGAAATGATCGCGCTGGGCATGTGGGCGCTGGGCGACAACCCGCTTGGCTGGCGAATCGGGTCGGCGCTGGCGGGAACCCTGACATTCTTCGCCTGTATGCGCGCGCTGTGGTTTGCTTCGCTCAGCCGCTTCGCGACGATCTCCTATGGCGTTCTGCTGGCAAGTGGCTTCATGCTGTTCGTCCAATCGCAGATCGCGATGCTCGACGCTTACATGCTCGCCGCGCTGGCGACATCGTTCTGGATGTTCGCAAAGGCCGTGCGCGAGCCCGAACACGGCCGCCGATACATGATCGCGGGAGGCATCGCCATCGGGGTGGCGATGGGCACCAAGTGGAACGCGGTGCCGCTGGCGCTGGTGCCTGGCCTCACGTTTTTCGCCTGGCGCCTGCGCGCGACCGGGTGGCGTTTCGTGTGGAGCAGGAGAGGACCGCCGGTGCCCGGAGTGACCCTGCTCGAAGCCGCGTTGTGGCTCGGCGTGTTGCCGTTGCTGGTCTATTGGGCGACCTTCGCTCCTGCCTATTTCTTCAGCGTGAACCCGCTCAAGCCGGGCGGCTTTTTCGCCTACCAGCACACCATGCTGGCGCTGCAGGAAAGCGTCATCAAGCCGCATCCGTATAACACGCGCTGGTGGCAGTGGGCGCTCGACCTGCGCGGGATCTGGTATCTCTATCGCCCGATTGACGGCGTGCAGCGCGGCGTGATCATGATCGGCAACCCGCTGACGATGATCACAGGCCTGGTGGCTTTCTTCTGGTGCCTTTGGGCCGGCGTACGCGGGCGATGGGACGCGCTGGCGGCAGCAATCCTCTACATTTTCGCGATCGGGTTCTGGGTCATCGCACCCAAGCCGATCCAGTTCTTCTACCACTACCTCGCACCGTCGCTGGCGCTGTTTGCCGGACTGGCGCTGGCGCTCGACGAATTGTGGCGGCGCGGTTGGCGTTGGGTACCGGTGCTGTTCCTTGCAGCTTCGTGCGGTATTTTCGTGTGGTTCTACCCGATCATCAGCGCTGCCGGGCTCCACGATGGGCGCCCGTCATACATTCACTGGATGTGGCTCTACAGCTGGCGCTAGCCTCTCCGACGCGCGTTAGGCACCAAAGATCCGCGAGAGCATCTCCGTCTCGACGAGATAGATCGCGGCCCCCGCGAGATAGCCGACAATCGCCAGCAAGCTGAACTTGCGCAGGTACCAGATGAAATCGATCCGCTCCATGCCCATCGCCGCGACGCCAGCCGCCGAACCGATGATCAGGATCGAGCCGCCAGTGCCCGCGCAATAGGCCATGAATTCCCACAGGAAGCTGTCCTGCGGATAGCTCGCCATCGGATACATGCCCATTGCGGCCGCCACCATCGGCACGTTGTCGACGATCGCGCTGACTGCACCGAACACCATCACGATCACATCGAGTCGACCGATCTTGGCATCGAGCCACATCGCCACGTCGGCTAGAACGCCAGCATGTTCGAGCGTAGCCACCGCGAGCAGGATGCCGATGAAGAAGGTGATCGCGCTCATGTCGATCCGGGTCAGCGCGTGGGCAATCGTGACGTGCTGTTTCTCGCGCCACGGCTTGTCGCGATGGAGCAGGTCGCCCACCGTCCACACAATGCCAAGGCCGAAAAGGATGCCCAGGAACGGCGGCAGGTGGGTCACCGCCTTGAACACCGGGACTGCGAGAAGCGTGCCAAGCCCGAGCGCGAACATCACATTGCGCTCGAACGCCGGTGTCTCAGGCGCCTGCTCGAACGTAGCATCGGCAGGTGCCGCTTCGGGCGCGAGCACCGGCTTGCCGCGGAGCGAATAACCCACGATAGCCAGCGGCACGAGCATGTTGGCAAGGCTCGGCAGGATCAGCTTGGTCACGATCGCGGTGGTGGTCACCTGCCCGCCGATCCACAGCATCGTGGTGGTTACATCGCCGATCGGCGACCATGCTCCGCCGGCGTTGGCCGCAATCACCACCATCCCGATCACGATCAACCGATCGTTGCGCTCCCTCAGCAGTTTGCGAACGAGCGAGACCATCACGATCGTCGTCGTGAGATTGTCGAGCGCAGCCGAGAGGAAGAACGTCACCAGCGAAACGAACCACACCAGCGAGGCCAGCGATTGCGCTTTCAGCCGCGAGGTAATGACGGTGAATCCGTCGTGTGCATCGACCACTTCGACCACCGTCATCGCCCCGAGCAGGAAGAATGCGATCTGTGCGGTGTTGACCAGCGATTCGGACAGTTCTTCGTCGACCAGCGCCGGATGGCCCGACGAGAGGGCGTAGACCGTCCAAAGTAGCCCTGCCCCGATCAGGGCGGCGGCCGACTTGTTGATGCCGGTCGGCTCTTCGAGTGCGATGAACACGTAAGCGACGATGAAGATCAGGACGAGCGCGGTAATCATGGCCGCGCCCTTCGCAAATTCGCCCGATCTTGGCCAGCGGAACCGGAGCGCGTCCGGCGCTTCGTCACCAGCTTCCGGTGTTTTCCATGCTCGCCCATGGCTCCTTCGGCGGCAGGTTGCCTTCCTGGAGGAGCTCGATCGAAATGCCGTCAGGCGATTTCACGAACGCCATGTGCCCGTCACGCGGCGGCCGGTGAATGGTGTGGCCTGCATCGGCAAGCCGCTGGCAGGTCTCGTAAATGTCATCGACGCGGTAGGCGAGGTGCCCGAAGTTGCGCCCACCATCGTAGTCTTCGCCGCCCGACCCGTCTTCCGGGGGCCAGTTGTAGGTCAACTCGACCTCGGCCACCCCTTCCTGCCCGGGAGCGGCAAGGAAGATGAGGGTAAAACGCCCGGCCTCGACCTCGAACCGGCGCACTTCCTGCAAGCCGATCAGGTTGAAGAACGCCACCGTCGCGTCGGGATCGGTCACGCGAATCATCGAATGCAGGTATTTGACCATCGGTTGTCTCCGTATTAGCCGCCCTCATCGCAGCGGGAGGCGGTCAAACACAAGACCCCAAACAAAATACGGGGGGCGCAATGGCCCCCCGTTCCCCCCGTTGTAACGGTGCGGCCGGACTCAGAAACTGAGGCCGAGAGTTCCGACCACTGTTCCGTTGGTGAAGCCGTTGTCGAGACCTGCGGCTTTCACCGCCGGCGCTTCGACGCCAATGTACGACACACCGATTTCGAGCTTGCTGAGGACGGTGGCGCTTGCGCCCACCGACCAGTCCCACGAGCTGCGACTGGTGCTCAATCCGCTGACAAAGTCGGCAGCCAGCGCGCCGTCGGTATAACCGAGGTGCGCCGAGAGCGAGATCGGTGTGTTCGGGATCGAAGTTCCCAGTTCGCCGTGGACGTAGAAGTTGTTGTCGTTACCAAGCGAGCTCTGATCCCACGCGTAGTTCACGCCGAGCGAGAAATCGACCGGACCAAGCGTGGTGCTGACCGTCGCATAAGGCTCCCAGTAGTCGACGTCGAACCCGGTGTCGTTAGTCGGGTAGACGTAGTAGAGCAGACCGACATCGAGGCTGAAGCCATCGGTGATGCCGCCGCTCCAACCGCCGAACAGGTCGAGCTCCTGCTCGCCGTAGGCCGCGCCGCCAGCGATCGAGGACGACCACGTGCCGATGTACAGGCCGCTGTCATGGGTGATGGTGATGCCGCCCTGGATCGCCGGATCGCCGCCCGAAAGCGACACACCGCGGAAGCGATAGTCGGTCACCAGGGTAACGCTGCCCGACACGGTCAGGCCGCTGCCACCGGCGAGGTTGGCTTCATCGACCGGTTGGCTGGTGCGCATGATCGGGCCGCTGGTTGCAGCCGGAGCTTCGACGGCAGGAGTCGAATCGAGCGCTGCGATGTCGATCGTGTTGCCCGCAACGGTCACCGGGACGATTGAAGCCTCGGTTTGCGGCGCGGCATCAGCCGACGTCGTGTCGACCAGTGCTTGGCCGCCATCGTTCGCCAAGGCGGGCGTGGCGAGGAATGCGGAAGTGGAAAGAATAGTAGCTGCGGCTAGGCCGCGAATGGACGTGAGCATGGCAAACTCCTTTAAGTTTGTGCCTCGTCCCTGCCTGCGTATCCACCGTGCTCCGCGTCGTTTGTGTGCGCGGCGCTACGGCAAATGCGCAATGAATGTGCCGCCGCGTGCTGCATTGCACAAGA